>JAFQUE010000067.1 GCA_017408685.1 Bacteroidaceae bacterium
CGGTGCATATCCTCCTTACGTTTGAAAGCACCACCCTGATTGTTGTAAGCATCCATAATCTCGTTGCAGAGTTTCTCAGACATTGACTTGCCGCCACGCTTGCGAGCGAAGAGAATCATATTCTTCATTGAGATTGACTCACGACGGTCTGCACGGATTTCTGTAGGAACCTGGAATGTAGCACCACCGATACGGCGTGACTTCACCTCAATCTTCGGAGTAACGTTCTCCAAAGCCTGCTTCCAAATTTCAAGTGGGGTTTTCTCCTCGTTCTTCATCTTGTTACCAACAAGTTCAAGAGCGCCGTAGAAGATTGTGTACGATACGTTTTTCTTTCCGTCATACATCAGGTGGTTAACAAACTTAGACACCATCTGATCGTTGAAAACGGGATCCGGAAGGACCACACGTTTTTTTGGTTTTGCTTTTCTCATTTTCTTTTGCGAAAATTTAATGTTTTGTGTGGGCTGTTATCATTAATTCTTCAACGCCTCCACCGAGACATTTACTCAACCGTTATAACTCCAACAAACCAAAACTATGTTATAAATATGTAAAAAGTTAAAGTCATATCCCGTTGTTTACAAGCTGGAATCACTTTGCTGCCGCTTGGTTCTGTTTAAGAATTACTTCTTAGCCTTGGGACGCTTTGCACCATACTTTGAACGGCGCTGTGTACGGTTAGCAACACCTGCGGTATCAAGTGTACCGCGAACGATGTGGTAACGAACACCCGGGAGGTCCTTAACACGACCGCCACGTACCAAAACGATTGAGTGCTCCTGCAAGTTATGACCCTCACCCGGGATGTAAGAGTTTACCTCCTTCTGGTTGGTCAAGCGTACACGAGCAACTTTTCTCATAGCAGAGTTAGGTTTCTTTGGAGTTGTAGTGTAGACACGTACACATACACCACGACGCTGCGGACAGTTGTCGAGTGCAGGTGACTTACTCTTCTCTACAATCACCTCTCTGCCTTTTCTAACTAATTGCTGAATTGTAGGCATAGGTTTAATTTTTTAATTATTTATATATTGTTTTTAAATATTTCTAAGCAATAGGACAGCGCTGAACGCTATAGTCCATTTTGGACTGCAAAGGTAAAAATTATTTTTCTAATAAAAAAGGATTTGATGTTTTTTTGAACACCGATAGGGAAGAAAAGAGGAATTTTGTACATTAGACAGCAAGGAAAAGCCCCAGAACAGGCTATTTTGCATGTTAAATAATCTTAAATATCAAGAACATCAACATACGCAGTCTCAACACCGGCACATTTTGTATATAAAAAAGTCAAGGGAGCCGGCTCCCTTGACTTTTTATATACATGGAATTCTATACCTTATTATAAATAACAACTCTACTTTTACGGAATAGGTTATTCTTCGTCGTCAAAGTCAAATTCCTCATACCCGAGATCTTCATCGTCAGTAATAGGTTCATCATCGAAGTCGGGTTCCCAATCGGCAAAATCAGCGGCAAGCATTTTCCTGTCATAGTTGCGGTGTACAAGTTCCTCACGTTTTACAGCAGCCAAACGATTCTCCTCACTATTGAGTTCCGCCCACAGTATATCTTTCAGTTCCTGTATACCCTCGCCGGTAGGTGCTGAAATGAACACATGCGGCACATCCACGGGAAGGTTCTCGGAAAGCATTTCCTTGAGTTCTTCGTCAATAAGGTCACACTTGGTAATTGCAAGCACGCGTTGCTTGTCCAGCATTTCCGGGTTGAACGTCGCAAGTTCATTCAACAGCACCTCATACTCCTTCTTGATATCATCAGCGTCGGCCGGTACCATAAACAGCAACAAAGAGTTGCGCTCGATATGACGCAGGAAACGCAGTCCAAGCCCTTTGCCCTGACTGGCACCTTCGATAATACCCGGAATATCGGCCATCACGAACGACTTGCCGTCACGATAGGATACAATGCCCAAATTAGGTTCAAGTGTGGTGAACGGATAATTGGCAATCTTGGGCTTTGCCGCAGACACAGAAGAGAGCAATGTAGACTTTCCGGCATTGGGAAAACCGACAAGCCCCACATCGGCAAGAAGTTTCAGTTCAAGCGTCACAGTCATCTCCTGCATGGGTTCGCCCGGTTGCGCAAAGCGCGGTGCCTGACGCGTAGCCGTCGCGAAATGCACATTGCCAAGACCGCCGCGCCCGCCCTTGAGCAGAGTGACCAGTTGACCATCCTCCATCACATCGCAAAGAAACTCTCCGGTCTCGGCATTGTATGCAACGGTACCGCACGGAACATCGACAATCTTGCTTTCACCGTCAGAACCGGTACTTTTGTTTATACCGCCGTTCTGGCCGTTACCGGCAAATATATGACGCTGATATTTGAGGTGCAATAAGGTCCAATAATTTCTGTTGCCTCGCAGGATTATATCACCACCCTTGCCACCGTCACCGCCGTCGGGACCGCCATTGGGGATATATTTGGCGCGGTGCAGGTGCGCCATACCCCTACCGCCCCTACCCGAGCGGCATACTATCTTTACATAATCTATGAAATTCGATTCTGCCATAACGTTGTTTTTTTAGAACCGCACTGCGGTATTGGTAAAACAATTGAAAAGAGAAAGTTGCCGCAACCGACGTAGCGACAACCTCATTAAATCCATAAGGGGCACCGGGCACCCTCAGTTTTCACAAGCGTCACTGCCAATGATCATAGACCATAGACCGACACTATCATATCTTGGAGTCTATTGCAGCAACAATATCAGCAAATATACGGTCAAGTTCTCCGGAACCGTTGATATAACAGTGCTTGCCGTCATTTTTGTACCACTCCTTCAAGGGAGATGTCTGCTCACGATATACCACAAGACGCTTCTTTATTGTCTCTTCATTATCATCGGCACGACCCGAAAGTTGCCCGCGCTTGAGAAGACGGTCCATAAGTTCCTCCTCGGGAACATCAAGTTCAATCATCGCAGTAACATCCTCACCACGACCATTGAGCAGGGTTTTCAAGGCCTCGGCCTGAGCAATCGTACGAGGAAAACCGTCAAATATAACACCTTTACCGCCGGCCAGTTTATCGAGTTTGGCAGCAAGAATCTCTATCATCAACTCATCAGGTATCAATTGACCATGGTCAATGAGTCCCTTTGCAGTATTGCCCAGTTCGGTACCTGCCGCAATTTCGGCGCGGAGCACATCACCCGTCGAAATGTGGTCAAGACCATACTTCTCTACAATCCTCTCACTCTGTGTACCCTTGCCACTTCCAGGGGCACCGAAAATAACAATATTAAGCATATTATCTGAATTTATTCTGCAACATCGTAAATATCAGGCAAGTTACGCCCAAGACCATCATAATCAAGTCCAAAACCCACAATAAACCGGTCTGGTATGGTAAACACACTGTACTTCACATCTACAGGAACCTTAAGGCGGGCCGGCTTGAGGAACAACGACGCAATCTCAATAGACGCCGGTTCACGCGTTCCCAATGTTTCAAGCATGTTCTGCATGGTATAACCCGTATCGACGATATCCTCGATAATAATTACATCACGCCCTGCTATAGACTCAGTGAGTCCAAGCACTTCGCGCACAACACCCGTAGAGTTTGTACCTTGGTATGATGAGAGTTTCACAAAAGATATCTCGCACTCTATTTCAAGATTCTTGAGCAACTCGGCAGCAAACATAAAACATCCGTTGAGCACGCCCAACAAAACGGGACGTTTACCGGCATAATCACGGTTAATTGCAGCCGCAACCCTTTTTATCTCCTTGTTTATCTCCTCATTAGTGATTGACTTGGCAAAAGTCTTATCATACAATTTGATTGTATTCATGTCGAACAATTTTACTCACCACACTACCCCAACATAGAATAGTTTTCACAAAAATAGAACAAAGTTCTGGAAATACAACACACGGGAGAGCATTTTTTATCTGTTTTTTAGCATTAAGCACATTTCACATACCTTATTTATAAGTTAGACGCATTTTTTGCCATAAATGAAAAAATTATTATCTTCGCGCCATAATATGGGGTGGCATGCCCGCTCACGCAGAAAAACAGTATATCCATGAAAAGAGTTCTATTCCTGCTTGCCGCAATTGCAACGATACATTGCCATGCGCAGACCGAGGTCAACGCTTTTTTCACCGGTGCCGGTGAAGGAGTAACATATTATCTGCCCGACACTGAGATAGAAGTTACCTTGAGAGCAACCTGCGTAAAGCAAATACCGGGCGAGTTCAGCCGATATGCCGAAAGGTACCTGCGCATAAACAACGCCATTGACAAAGCAGAAAGTTACTGGGAACTTGACGGCGCCACAATTGGCAAGAGAGGCGTACCATCACCGGCCAAGATGTTCACAATAAAGTTGAACAACAGCACAGCAAGCAACATAACCCTTGACGAGCAAGGCATAATAGCAGCCATAAATACCACCGTTCAGGCACCGGAGCAAGAACGTTTCATGGAACATGCAGGCACATCACGCCCCGACGCAGGAAGATACATGACTGAAGAGATGTTGCAGGCAACATCAACCGCGAAACTTGCAGAACTCACCGCGAAAGAGATATATGCGATACGCGAAAGCAAGTTGGCCATAACCAGAGGGCAAGCCGAGAACATGCCCGACGACGGGCAAGCCATCCAGCTTGTCCTTGCCGAACTTGACAAGCAGGAACAGGCACTGACGGAACTCTTCGTCGGGCACACCGATACCATCAGACAAGAGATACGCATTGTCGTAAAGCCCAAGGAGGAGTGCGACATAACAAAGGCTGTATTGCTACGTTTCTCACGCAAACTCGGTTTCCTTGACAAAGACAATCTTGCAGGAGAACCTGTATACTACAACCTGCACGACATGAAAAGCGTAAGACGCCCCACAGCCCAGGAGGTTTCAAAAGCAAAGCCCATAAAGAAAGAGGGAATCTGCTACAACATCCCAGGCAAAGCGGAAATCGAAATATATACCAGAACACGCAAACTGGTCGAGCAGGAAATAACAATAGCACAATTGGGAACAACAGAGGTCCTTTCAAAGAACCTGTTCAACAAAAGCAACAGGACAAAAGTGCTGTTCGACACCACAACAGGCGGAATAATAAGCATTGAAAAGAGATAAAGTATAACAAAAATAAGCAGATACAAAGATGTTTGAAAACTTAAGCGAGCGCATTGGACGCTCATTGAAGATACTCAAAGGAGAAGGCCGCATTACCGAAGTGAACGTGGCTGAAACGCTCAAGGATGTACGCAAGGCACTTCTTGACGCAGACGTCAACTACAAGGTTGCAAAGACTTTCACCGACACTGTAAAGAACAAAGCAATAGGACAGAATGTACTTACATCAATTCACCCCAGCCAATTGATGGTAAAGATTGTCCACGATGAACTTACCGCACTCATGGGTGGCGAAACAGCCGATATAAACTACGATGGACACCCTGCAATCATCCTCATGTCAGGTCTTCAGGGTAGCGGTAAGACCACATTCTCATCCAAACTCGCCAACTACCTGAAGAAAAAGAAAAACCGCAACCCCTTGCTTGTAGCCTGCGACGTATACCGCCCTGCAGCCATAGACCAGTTGAAGGTCCTTGGCGAGAGCATTGAGGTGCCCGTATACAGCGAACCTGAGAACAAGAACCCGGTAGAAATAGCGCTGAACGCCATAAAGGAGGCCAAAGCAAAGAATTACAACCTTGTAATCATAGACACCGCGGGACGTTTGGCCGTTGACGAGGCCATGATGCAGGAGATTGCTGCAATAAAGGAGGCTGTCAACCCCAATGAGACACTTTTTGTGGTAGACTCCATGACAGGTCAGGACGCGGTAAACACCGCCAAGGAGTTCAATGACCGGCTTGACTTCACAGGAGTTGTACTCACTAAACTTGACGGCGACACACGAGGCGGTGCAGCGCTTTCAATACGCACTGTGGTATCAAAACCCATCAAGTTCATTGGTACAGGCGAGAAACTCGAAGCCATAGACCAATTCCACCCCAGCCGCATGGCCGACCGAATCCTCGGCATGGGCGATGTCGTTTCACTTGTAGAGCGTGCCCAGGAACAGTTCGACGAAGAGCAGGCAAAGAAACTGCAACGCAAACTTGCACGCAACCAATTCGACTTCGACGACTTCCTTGCACAGATTGAGCAAATCAAGAAGATGGGCAACATAAAGGAACTGCTGGGTATGATTCCCGGGGTGGGAAAAGCCGTGAAGGACATGGACATCGACGACAACGCGTTCAAGAGTGTAGAGGCAATCATACGTTCAATGACCCCCAAGGAGCGCGCCAACCCGGACATCATAAACAATTCGCGCAAGGAGCGCATAGCACGAGGCAGCGGGACCACACTTCAGGAGGTCAACAAACTCATGAAACAGTTCGAGCAGATACGCAAGACCATGAAGAGTGTTGCCGGCGGCAAGTTCCCCGGAATGATGCCGGGCCGACGTTGAGACAATTGTCAAACAAAACAGACCGTATACCATGCAGATTATTGACGGAAAAGCAGTTGCGGCAACAATAAAGAAGGAGATTGCCGCCGAAGTAGAGAGCATTATTGCAAACGGAGGCAAGCGCCCACATTTGGCCGCCATACTTGTAGGGCACGACGGAGGAAGCGAAACCTACGTGGCAAACAAGGTCAAGGCATGCGAAGAGTGCGGCTTTACCTCAACACTCATACGCTACGAAGCAGATGTCACGGAAGAGGAACTGCTGAAGAAAGTGGACGAACTAAACAATGACCCCGACGTAGACGGGTTTATCGTGCAATTGCCGCTGCCAGGGCACATCGACGAGCAGAAGGTTACGGAAGCAATAGACTACCGCAAGGATGTCGACGGTTTTCACCCCGTAAATACAGGCCGGCTTGCAATAGGACTTCCATGTTTCCTTTCAGCAACACCCAATGGCATTATGGAGTTGCTTGCACGCTATAACATAGATACCAAGGGAAAGAAATGCGTGGTACTGGGCCGTAGCAACATAGTGGGCAAGCCAATGGCAAACCTCATGATGCAGAAACGGGTTCCGGGTGACGCAACAGTAACCGTGTGCCACAGTCACACACGGGACATTGCCGAAGAGTGCCGCCGTGCCGACATTATCATCGCAGCGTTAGGGCAGCCCCATTTCCTCAAGGCCGATATGGTGAAGGAAGGCGCAGTTGTCATTGATGTCGGCACCACACGCGTGCCCGACGCGACACGCAAATCAGGTTTCCGTCTCTGCGGAGATGTAGATTACGAAAATGTAGCCCCCAAATGCTCGTTCATAACACCTGTCCCGGGCGGTGTAGGTCCCATGACCATTGTATCCCTCATGAAGAACACTCTGCTTGCAGGCAAGCGCGAGATATACAAGTAACTTTGAAAAGGATTCTTCTCACTCTTATGATATACTGCGCGGCAACCGTCGTTGCCGCGCAGTATATACCTACGACTGTGCAGAAGACGAGCCTGCTTTTTGCTGGTGATATAATGCAGCACAAGGCGCAACTTGAAACAGCGAGAACCGACAGCGGCACATACAGTTTCTCGGGCAACTACCGGCATATCAGGAATACTATAAGCGCAGCCGACATTGCAATAGGCAACCTTGAGACACCCATCGGCCGGAAACACTTCAGCGGATACCCCACATTCTGTGCACCCGACAGTTTCCTCCATGCAGCAGTGAATGCAGGATTCGACGTCCTGCTGTTCGCTAACAACCATTGTCTTGACAAAGGGAAGACCGCAGCCATGTACACCCTTGACCTCATGGACTCTTTGGGTATTGCCCACTGCGGTGTCTATCGCAACATGCATGAACGCAGGGAACGGTACCCGCTTCTCATAGAAAAGAACGGTTTTCGCATAGCACTGCTCAATTACACATACGGGACCAATGGGCATAAGATTCCTGCGCCCATGATTGTAAACCTTATCGACAAGGAAATGATTGCACAAGACATCATTGACGCCAAAATGATGGCGCCGGACGCAATAATCGCCTGCATGCACTGGGGCGACGAATATGTGAGTCTTCCCCCGCCAAGGGTGAAAGAACTGGCACAATGGCTCATAGAACAGGGAGTCGACCATGTAATTGGCAACCACCCGCATGTGATACAACCGATTGAACTGCGTTTCAATGAAGAGGAGTGCAACTGGAATACCATTGCATACTCAACCGGGAACCTCCTGTCAAACATGTCATTGCGCCGCACCGACGGAGGAATAATGGTAGCCATGGAATTGCGAAAGATACTGAACTACACAACAGTATCATCACTCGGGTACATATACACATGGATTGCGCCAAAAGGCAGCAACGGCAAACGGGACTTCACTATTTACCCGGCAGCCTCGACCGTTATTGAAGGCAACGGACATGCAAGACAGAAACTGCAGCAGTTCCTTGACGACAACCGCAAACTGTTAGAAACACACAACAAAGGGAATATTAAAGAGATAATCACCGATACAGTAACTCTTATTCCATGACAAACCTCTTGCCATCCCACCTGTAGGAAATGCGGCGCAAGAGCGGCCACAACAGAACCGCCTCATTTTCACCCATATAAGAAGGCATTGCATACTCTGCAGTGAGTATACCAGTATCTACTGAAAGAGCATATTTCACAAGATATATATCACACATTCCGGCATACAGGGCAGCACTATCCTGCGAAATGAAAAAATCCGAGATTTCAGGTTCAACCAAGAACTCTGCCGTAGGAAGAGGGTTCCAATCCTTGCTGTAGAAAAACAGACGGCTATCGGCCGCCTCGGCTGTCACGCCCTTTACCATACATATTATTGAATCGGCCCCGAACGGGAGAAGACTTGCCTCGCTCCACGAACTGCCCGATACATCAATGTACAGATAATCCGCGGTCAACAGCCTCAAGTAACTTACTCCTCCAAGACGGTTGACGGCATAAGCCTTCATTCCCGCCTCATAATAATCTACACAATCGGCACGGTTGTTAGCGGTCAGCAACGGGAACACACTCTCGGGAGCATTAAGGAACAGTGAACGCATATCCTGCGCCACTGTAGCATGCAAGGCGCATAAAGAAACGGCCAGTACAATTAAAATTCTTCTCATCTTGAGCCTAAATACAAGAACAATAATCCAACAACAATCAACACAAGGTCAATGGCCTTGCTTTTAAGGTTTTTCTCATGCAACAGGAATGCCCCGAATGCAAAAGAAACCACCACGCTGCCGCGGCGTATCATGGACACTACAGCAATGAGCGCACCATCCTCGGCAAGCGAAGAGAAATAACAGAAGTCGGCAGCAGCCAGGAAAAGTGAAATCATCGGTATCGACCACCTCCACTTGAACTTCCTGCCCCGTTGTGCCGGCGACAATGCATTCAGAACCAGCGCAATTACACCCATTAGCACACATTGGTAAAGATTGAACCACGATTGCACCAATATAGGCTCCAAAGAGCGCATGAGATACTTGTCATACAGCGCACTCACTGCACCAAGGAGGGCAGCAAGAGCCACGAATGCCACCCAACGGTTACTACCGAAATGTATTCCTTCACGTTTGCCGCTACGACTTAAAAGAAACACTGAGAGAATTGCAATGAGTACTCCTGTCCACTGATACAAGTTCAAGGACTCGCCAAACAGCAAAAGAGCTCCCAAGAGCACAATCACAGGACGGGTAGCCTGTATTGGAGAGACAATAGTTATGGGCAGGTGTTTTATACCGATGTAGCCGCACAGCCATGAACTGAGTACAATAATCGCCTTCAGCAACAACAAAAGATGGGTTCCTGCGTTAGCCTCGGGCACATAAAGAAGACCACCTGTTATCACCCCTGTGCGGGAAAGCAGAATAAAAGGCGCAAAAATAAGTGTTGAAAAAAGAGTATTGAGGAAAAGCACCGCTATGACTGAATTGTCCTTCAACGATACTTTCTTGAAGAAGTCATAGCAGCCAAGCAACGCTGCCGACATAAAGGCAAGCAACACCCACATCATAGGAATATATCTTGGGGGTACTTCACTTCCATGAGGAAAAGGGCTTCGCCCATGGCCGAATCGCCGGCTTCACCGCGTGCTTTATTCTCAATGACTTGGCGAAAACCTTCGACACTCATCTTTCCACGGCCTACAAGCAGCAATGTACCTACTATTGCACGCACCATATTACGCAGGAAACGGTCTGCCTCAATCTCAAATACCCACTCATGCTCCCCCACCTTGCGCCATACGGCATGAGTAACCTTGCAGTTGTTGGTCTTGACATCGGTATGCAACTTGCTGAAACTCGTAAAATCGGTATACTCATATAAAAGTTCTGCCGCACGGTTCATGGTCTCAAAGTCGATACCAGGCATCACACGGCATGCGTATCTGCGGACAAAGGGAGATTTTGCAGTCACTACACGATAATTATAACGGCGCGACAAGGCATCGAAACGCGCATGGGCGCTATCCTTCACCCTGCGCACATCACTCACTGCAATATCCGGCGGAAGTATCCTATTCAGTTTATACACCATTTGTGCGCAATCCACTTCGCACGGGAAATCTACATGAGCCACCATACAGGCAGCATTCACGCCTGCGTCAGTGCGCCCGGCACCCACAAGTGACACTGAAGAGCGCATGAGTTTCTCAAGAGCCTCCTCAAGCACCTGCTGCACAGTCACTGCATTCGGCTGAACCTGCCAACCATGGTATGCAGCACCATCGTATGATACATATATGAAATAGCGAAACATCAAAGTTCATTCTTAAGCATGAACGTATGGCACCCCACAAGACCGGCAGTCTCGGTGCGCAAACGCGAACTGCCAAGACTCACAGCCCTGTAACCGTACTTGACAGCAAGTTCAACCTCCTCGGGGCTGAAGTCACCCTCAGGGCCTACAAGAAGAGTCACATCCTCGCCCATAGGCAGCACGTCCTTCAACACCACCCTTTCACTGTCATAACAATGGGCTATAAACTTTGCTCCGGGACGCTCCTCCGATACAAACTTCCTGAAATCGGTCATCTCCCCCACTACCGGTTTGCAGTACTTGAGCGACTGCTTCATAGCTGAGACAACAATACGCTCAACGCGGTCGGTCTTCACAACCTTGCGCTCCGAGAAACGGCAATTGAGGAAAGTAATGGAATCTATACCCACTTCTGTGGCCTTTTCGGCAAGCCACTCTATCCGGTCCATATTCTTTGTCGGAGCAATTGCCAGATGAAAACTCCCGCTCCAGTTCTTTGGTTTAGAAGCCGGTTCAACAGGTTTCACATAGCAATGCTTACCGGAAACAGAGGCAACCTCGGTCACATATAGATTACCCCAGCCATCGGTAATCTCAAGATTAGAGCCTACAGTAAGTCGCAACACACGCAACGCATGGGCAGACTCCTCTTCGGACAATTCCCAAGTTGAAGCGATATCCGGGACATAAAACAGTGCCATATATGTTCTATTTTGTATCTTCCTGTTCAGGCAATGAGTGATGACGGGAGTCAATCTCCTCCTTCAGTTTCATTGCAAGTTCATAATTTTCTTCCTTCACTGCATTCTCCATTGCCATACGCAGCGTGCTCTCATCGGCAGCAGTTATGGGGATGGATATTGCACCGTTAAATTCGCTGTGTATACACATCCGGTTGAGCAGTTCTTCCTCAATATAAACAGGTGCACCTGTACGCAATGCAATAGCCACAGCGTCGCTTGTGCGGGCATCTACATCCTTCTCTTCCCCATTCTGCACGCAATGCAGACGGGAATGGAATGTCCCGTCACATATATTGTCAATGAGTACATACTCGACCTTTATTCCGAACGCTCCCAACAGAGGTGCAAAAAGGTCATGCGTAAGCGGACGCTCAGTCTCAACCCCACGCAATGCAAAGACTATTGCCTGTGCCTCAATAAGGCCAAGAGCTACAATTATGCGGCGCAGACCATCCTTTTCCCTCAACATCATCACATGCGCGCGATGGTCGGAGGCTTTAGACATTATTTCATCAACGACAAGTTCAACCATACACAAAAAGGGTTACGCCTTCTTCTCCTTGAAAATTACCGCAAACAGTACCGCTATCACAAGCGCATATCCCGCGAATATATACCAGGCAGTCTGCCACCCCGCAAAATCGGTCTGGTTCGCAGTGAAGTAATTCACTACTTCCTGTGCTGCAATGACACCTATGGAGGCGCCGAGACCGTTCGTCATGAGCATGAACAATCCCTGGGCACTTGAACGCTGTGCTTCAGGTACTTCATTATCAACGAACAGCGAACCCGAGATATTGAAAAAGTCAAACGCGACACCGTACACAATCATTGAAAGCACAAAGAACAGCACACCCGGCATTCCCGGGTCACCTACAGCAAAGAAACCGAAACGGAACACCCAGCCAAGCATGGCAATGAGCATTACTTTCTTTATTCCGAACCTCTTGAGGAAAAAAGGAATGAGAAGTATACACAGAGTCTCGGAAAGTTGTGACAGCGAGATGAGCATATTGGTGTGTTCCACTGCAAAAGTACCCGCATATTCCTCTATTGCCCCGAAACCGTTTATGAAGGTATTCGCATAACCGTTCGATACCTGAAGCGCAGCACCGAGCAGCATTGAGAAAATGAAGAACATGGCCATTCTGCGCTGGTTGAAAAGTCTGAAGGCATCAAGACCCAACGCCGAAGCAAGCGACTTCTTCTCGCCACCCCTATTGACAGGACAAGAGGGCAATGTAAGCGAATACAATGCTATGATTGCGCCCCACGCGGCCGAGGTGAAGAACTGGTTGAAGTCATTCTGGAAACCTGTAAAGTCTACAAGAAGCATTGACACAATGAAACCAACCGTACCGAACACACGTATGGGCGGGAAAGCCTTCACTGTATCAAGACCGGCCTTACCCAGCGCAGTATACGACACCGAGTTGGAAAGCGCCAATGTAGGCATGTAAAAAGCGACCGATACGGAATATGTCCAAAACAGGTCATTGAACTCAACCGCAGCGCCCTTGGTCATACCAATGTAACCGGTAATGCCCATAAAAATCGCGGCCATAGCATGGCAGAAAGCAAGCACACGCTGCGCCGGCACCCAACGGTCGGCAACTATACCCATAAGGGCGGGCATGAAGATTGAAACTATACCCTGGACGGAGTAGAACCAGCCGATGTTGCTGCCCATACCGACACTGCCCAGATAACGACCCATTGATGTGAGGTAGGCACCCCAAACGGCAAACTGCAAGAAGCTCAACACTATGAGCCTCATTTTAACATGAGAATTCTGCATAATATACAAATTTTATATTTTCAAAAATTTTATATTTTCAAATTACAACACACAATACCACTCAACACAGAACAATATACGCGGAACAAGGTTCACTACCGGAACACGATATCCGTGATTACCTGCGCCTTTACGTGGTCATTAAGGCGTTTCACCAACGACTTCCGGTTCATGAGCAGTTCCTGACGCAACACCGACGAGGTTACCCTCACGAACAGTACCTGATTATATATCTTCAGTTCCTTTGTATAAACCTGCACTGCCTTTCCCAAAACCTGCGACCAAGCCTGTATGAGACGGTATTCATTGAGCGGAGTCTCTATACCCTCTTCGCGGCACGTCACACGCACCAGTTCCGAAATGGATTTTATCTCTCCTCTTTTCATACCGTTTTTTCTTTAAGCATTTCAACCACACCATCCTTTACCTCGAACAACCTGTACTCGCCATCAATCCTGTCAAGAATGCTGTCGATATGCTCACGGTTAACATCGGTAATGAATATCTGCCCGAAATCATTCCCTGAAACAAGATTCACTATCTGCTCTACGCGACAACTGTCAAGTTTGTCAAATATATCATCGAGCAGAAGCAAGGGTGTCTCTCCCCCCTTGCGGCGCAGGAAATCGAATTGCGCCAGTTTGAGCGCGACAAGGAAACTCTTGTTCTGTCCTTGTGAACCCTCTTTCTTCAATGGATAACCGCCCAATTGCATAACCAGTTCATCGCGGTGTGTACCCTTTGACGTATATCCGAGCGCACGGTCATCGGCACGTGAAGCTGCAAGCGTATCAGCCAGATTCCCTTCGTTCATATGTGAACGATAACGCAAGCCCACATGCTCGTTACCCCCTGTTATGGTAGTATGGAACTGCGAAAACACAGGCACCAGTTCTTCGACAAAACGCTTGCGCCCATCATGAATGCGCACGGCCTCGGCAACCATCATCTCCTCAATGAGCGACATCATTTCAGGGTCCGGAGCATATTCGGCCCTCAACATGACATTCCGTTGCTGCAACGCCTTGTTATAACGTATCAGCGCCATAAGATACTCCTTGTCATACTGTGAAATAACCACATCCATAAAACGCCTGCGTTCCTCACTGCCACCGGCTATGAGTTCATTGTCGGCAGGAGAAACCATAACCAAAGGTATTGAACCGATGTGGTCGGAAAGGCGCTCATAATTCTTGCCGTTCCGTTTGAAGGACTTCTTCTCGCCACGTTTGAGCCCGCAAGACACCTCCTCCTCAATACCGCTGTCACTCATATAACAGCCTTGAAGCATGAAGAACGGTTCATCGTGCAATATATTCGAATTGTCAGCCGCAGTAACGGTACTCTTGCAGAACGAGAGATAGTACACCGCATCGAGCAGATTGGTCTTTCCCATTCCATTGCTGCCTATGAGACAATTAATCTTTGGCGAGAGCGTTGCATTCACCTCACGCAGATTCCTATAATTCAAAAGCGATATACTTTTTATCCTCATTACCGACTCTATTCGACAATATATGTTTACAATGCAAATATACCCATAAAACGGAAGATAAGTCTACAAAAAAGCAAAAAAATCATCCATAATTTTTCAACGCCGAATAATTTGATTATTTTTGCGCAATATTACGGATTGTGTACATTAGGTACACAGCACACGACAGAATAAAAAAAACAAAAAAAAATAGAACTATGAGCAAGAAACAGAACGAGACTCCAATCCTTGCCGACGAGGCACTTGGAAAGTCCGAGGAATTTGTCCTCAAACACAAGAACCTTCTTACAGGTATAGTAGTAGCACTCATTGTAATCGTAGCCGGTTATCTCGGTTACAAGACATATATCCTTGAACCCAAGGAAGAAGAGGCGAACAAGGCACTTGCCGTTGCTGTACAGAACTTTGAAGACGGCAAATATGCCGAGTCACTCGACGGTGACGGAGTGAACCTCGGAACAAAGGAAATCAGCGATGAGTACAGCGGTACCAAAGCCGGCAACCTCGCAGCCCTTTATGCAGGTCTCGCATTGGCAAAGCAGGAGATGTACGAGGAGGCAATAGAGTATCTTGAGGATTTTGACGGCGACGATGCAATCATTGCTCCAAAGGCAAAGCACGCGCTCGGAAACTGTTATGCCCACACAGGCAACAACAGCAAAGCCATAAGTCTCATCCTCGACGCAGCCGAGGAGGCAAACAACGAAGCAGTTACTCCATATTGCTTGAGAGATGTTGCTGCAATGTACGAGCAGGAGGGCAAGAGTGTTGAGGCTGCCGAACTCTATGAGAGAATCAAGACAGAATACCCCACATGTGCACTTGTTGCTACAGGTGAGATTGACAGACAGTTGAATTCTGTAAAGTAAAATACAAAAAAACAACAAAAGCAAGGCTGTCCATGCAAATGCGGCAGCCTTTTTTAATAGTTTACGACAGACTATGGCAACAGAGTTGAAGAACCTTTCATCATACGACCCTTCAAAGGTTGCAGACGGCAGCGGCCGCAAGGTGGGTATTGTATATGCCGAATGGAACGAAGAGATAACCTACGCCTTGCGCGACGGTGCTGTAAAGACACTTATCAAGAACGGTGTATCCCAAAGCGATATTACCCTTACCAGCGTACCCGGGAGTTTTGAACTCATATTCGGGGCTTCACAGATGGTCAAGAGCGGCAAATACGACGCAGTAATTGCAATCGGTTGTGTAATCAGGGGCGACACCCCGCATTTCGACTACATATGCGAAGGTGTTACAGCCGGACTATCAAGGTTGAATGTGGAGTATGACACCCCCGTAATTTTCGGGCTCATCACCACCAATAACCTGCAACAGGCACAGGAGCGCAGCGGTGGCCGCTTGGGGAACAAAGGTGATGAATGCGCAGTTACTGCGCTTCAAATGATAGCACAGTTCAAGCATATATAACGTGAGCGGCACAGTCACACCGTTCGGGTTGCGGAAGGTCGTGTGACAATAACAAGTCAACAAGCAGGCAATGAACAGCAGACAATCCAAATTCATATTGACAAAGAACGGGATACTGCGTTTGGGGGAAGTGCAAAGACATTGCGAACTCCTAAAAGCCGGCGAGACCTGCATTGGCGGAGGGTTCTATGAACTGGACTATCTGCAACACCGACTGTTGCTCAGCGGAGCGTCAAGTCAGTATGGAGAACCACGGTGGGGCGAAACAGAGCAAATAAGATTATCAGCCTACTATCAAGGATTAGAGATTTTATACACCTCCTGGGAAGATTGGACCGACACATATCCTGTGAGTGACAGCAAAATAATCATCTACGTTTGAGAACCATCAGAGCAATGGCGAGAAAAGACGGGCAAAAGATTCAATACAACGTTCCGTGAAAGAGCGCTCACTCATAAAACCGTTAAAGGTCAGCAATCTGGACGATTTCATATCTTCAAGAAACGTCTCCTTGAGACTGCACGCCACCCTCTTGCCATACACAAATGCAGAAACCTCGAAATTGTAGAAAAAACTGCGGAAATCAAGGTTTACAGACCCCACAGATGAGAGGTAGTCATCACAGACAAATGTCTTGCTGTGCAAGAAACCTGCATTATAAAGATACACTTTTACGCCGGCATGCATTATGTCGGCAAGATATGACCTTGAAGCATAACCGGCCAACATGCTGTCGGCGCATTCAGGAATCATAAGCCTGACATCTACACCCGACTGCGCAGCACCTTTCAAGGCCTGCAGGAATGACTCGTCGGGCATAAAATACGGGGTTTGCAGGAACACATAATTTCTTGCCATGGAAAGCGCCTTGACTAATCCCGTCATGATTGTACGCACATTACCCACCGGGTTGGACTGTACAACCTGCACAAGCCCGCCATTGCCGGCAGGCAGTGTGGGGAAGTAACGTTTTCCGCTGACCATAGTACGGTTTGCAAAATACCAATCGACAAGGAACGATGTCTGCAACCCATGCACGGCTGCACCTTTAACAAGGAGCATTGTATCGCGCCAAACGCCCCACTTGACACCTTTCAGATACCTGTCGGCAATATTGCAGCCACCCACAAAACCGACCTTGCCGTCAATTACAACCACCTTGCGATGATTACGGTAATTGACTTTGTTTGTGAGAAGCGGGAAACGCACCTTCAAGAACGACTCTACATAAATTCCCGCGCAACGCATTGTTTCAAAGAACTCTTTGCGCACGTTGAAGCACCCGACACTGTCATATATTACACGCACTTCAACACCCTGCCTCGCCTTGGCAATAAGATGTTCTCTCAACAGAGAGCCGAACTCGTCGTCCTCAAAGATGTAGAACTGCACATGCACATGTTCCTTTGCCGCGTCAATCTCCCGATAAAGTTCTGTTGCAAACTCCTTTACCGAAGGAAGGACACGCACATCATCCGAGCCTATTAGAGTGGCCGAAGCGGCATTCTGAAAGAATGACACCAACGGGATATATTCATGCTGCACCTCATATTGTCCAAAGCTGTCATTTTCGAGTTGTTTCTTTTGCAGTTGCGACAATTGGCGGCTGTTTATAATTCTGTTCCTGCGCGTATCGCGCCCGAAAAAAAGATAGATTACTATTCCGACAAAAGGCAGAAAAAGAAGAACCATTATCCACGCAAGAGTTTTGACAGTGTCGCGATTATTGAGTACCACGCGCACTATCACAAGTATTGACAGGACCAGATACAAGGCCGTGAATATGGCATAAAGGTTGTAATTCATTTTTTCGGAGTCAATATGCGAAGATAGGAATTATTGAGGAAAAGGAGGCATTAACGCCTCCTTTTTAAAATATTATAACATTACGCCGTTCTCAAAACCTCATACCGCCGGGCCTTCCACCACCTGGAGGCATGCCCCCGCCCGGTGGCATACCATAACCGCGCATTCCTGCGCCGCGACCGTTCCTGCCATCCTTCTCATTGTCATTCTTGCTGAACTTGTATGACAGGTTGAACATCACGTAACTGTAAATGGCATTCGTCTCGGTATCCCTGCGAGAGAGAGCCGTCACAACACGGCTTATATTGCTCTGTTGCTGCAGTATGTCATATACCTGTACAGAGAATGTCAAGGCATTCTTCTTTAAAAAACTTGCCGAGAGTTGTGCATTCCATATAAGTTCATCGGTATTCGCTTCAGGGTCACTGTATCCCCTGCGGCTGCTCATTGAAATATTGGTAGACAACCTGATATTGTACCATGGGAATGTATAGTTTGCACTGGGACCGTAAGAGAAGTCAAACACATTCATCACGTCCTCGGGCTGGACACTTGACTTTGAGTTTGAATAACGCACAAAACCATTGAGTGATACATCGAAGTTGTCGGTACGATAGTTGAATGTGAGACGTTCGCTGAGCCCCAACGTCTTTGCGACACTCTTCACACTGTTGCTGCGACGCTCCATACTTATGTACGACACACTGTTGTTGAAATTGGCGTCGGTGTGTGTCGAATAGGTGAACTTCTTGTTTGCAGGTATTGCCGAATTGAACACCAAGCCTCCCGACAGGCGCCAGTTGCCATTGATGTTGTCGGGTTGTGTAGTTGTAGCACCGGTAACCTCGTCATAAGTAGCCTTGCGGCTTATGCTGTTGAGCGTATTGTTGAAATTGGTATAGACATTGAACCCGCGTTGCGCGTCAACATTATATGTATTGAAATGAACCATTACATTGTTGCTGAACGAAGGTTTCAAGCCGGGATTTCCCTTGGTGATATTCAATGGGTCGGAATCATCGGTAATGTCAAGCAAATCGGTCATGGAAGGCTGGCTGCTTGAACCGCGGTAGTTTATATTGAGACTGGTTTGCTTTGACCAGCGGTACCTGAAACGGATGTTGGGAGAGATATTGTATACATTGCGTTGGAACAGAGTATCGGTACCGAAATAACGGTACGACAATTCTGTGTGCTGAGGCATATACGTTACTCCGGCATTAAGGTTCATCTTGTCGGTAACGTAACGGAACATAAGTTGTACATCGTGCTTTTGGGTGCGGTATGTGGAGTAACGGCTCAAACTGTCACTGAGATACCTCTCATAGTTCTCGGGCAGAACCGGCAACAGATAATTACTGCTGAGCGTCATTATATAATCGGTAAGTTCATCGAATATGTATGTAGAGCGATCACTATTGTTGTAACCGTAATTGAAACTATAACTTAATTGCAAGAACAGGTTCTTCATCAACGGTTCGGTATAACTCAATCGAAGATTATAGTTCCAGTTCACCGACGGCGTTGTGGAATAACGCTTGCGGTCATCACCGGTTCTCCCGGCTGTTGACTGATAAAACCTCACGCTGTTGACCGAGAAATTCTTGTTCCGGCTGTCGGTATAAGAGAAATTACCGCGGAAGGTGATGTTGCGTCCGGGTTTTGACAAACGCCTGTTGATCTGCAGGTTACCCCTTGCTGTGAGACTGCTGCCGTTGCTCATGGACTCATTGTTGCTGCTGTTTATCGCCACGCTGTCAAGCACACCGTAAACATCGCCATAACTACTCTTCTCATACAGTTCAATGTATTTGAAAGGGTCGTCATTGAACGTGGCCGAAACACTCCGGGACCAACTGTCCGAAACAGAATAGCCTACCGAAGGGGTAAATATGATGTTTGTCATTGTATCGGGTTTCCACTCAAGACGAAAATCAGCATTCACACCCTGCGAGCACGTGCGATTGTTACTGCGACTGTTACCAAACTGGTTATAGCCCAGTTGGGGCATGAATGTTTCGCTCGAGGTCCAGTTCTTCGAATTGGCATCACGATGATTGGCACGCACGTTGCCGCCGACTTCAAGTTTGCTGTTCTCATATGCAAAATTGAAACCGGCCCGTCTTGGCGTTGCCAGACCGCCGCCACCGCCACCGCGAAAACCACGGCCACGACCATCGGAAAAACCTTGGTCGTTCAGATTGTTTGCAGAGAGTACCAATGTGTACTGCGATACATCATTATAATAGTTGGTGGTATTCTGCACCCTGAAACGGTCATGTGTTCCGTAACCCGCATCGGTGTTCGAGAAGAAACCGTCACTCACTCCTTTTTTCATCTGCAAGTCAAGCACAGTCTCCTCTTCACCATCATCAATGCCTGTAACACGCGAAAAGTCGCTCTTCTTGTCATAGAACTTGACCTGGTCAACTACATCTGCCGAAATATTCTTCAGTGCCATATCTTTGTCGGTGCCGAAGAAATCCTTTCCCTTCATGAGAATGCGGTTCACGGTTTTTCCATTGATTTTTATTGTGCCGTCCTCGTCAATCTCCACACCGGGATATTTTTTTATAAGTTCCTCGAGCATAGAGCCTTCGGGCACACGGAATGCCGACGTGTTGAACATGAGCGTATCGCCCGAGGCTGTTACGGGAGGAACCTCGGCCACCACAAGCGCCTCATCCAACAACTTGACATCCTCTTTCAGCGTTATAGTACCCAAATCCAGCGACTTTGACTTTGCAACAGTCACATCCATCTCTTTGGTTTCGTAGCCTACGAACGATATGCGCATTAGGTATTTTGCCGGTTTTGCCTTCAAAGTAAATGTTCCGTTATACGCAGTAGCAACCCCGACCGACAAAACCGAATCGGGCAATGAGTATAGAGTGACGGAAGCACCGGGCACAGCCTCGTTGCCGGCCGCGTCGGTTACCATACCTGTGAGAGTACCGTTGCCCCTCTGCGCCACGGCGCAAATTGATATAAACAGCAGAAAAACGGATAGAACAAACCTCCTCATGTCAGATTATCTGTTATTTTTTATTACGCAATATAAATATATTCTTTTTGTTTTGACAAACTATCAAGACAAAAGTTTAACTGATTTTATATTAATACTGTAAAAAACTATTTTTATTCCACGAACGCCTGTTTGAGAATAACTTACTATCTTTACGGCATGAATACCGCAAGCACAGAAAAAACCGTTGCAATACTTTCCGCCATTACAGGAAGCAGCATTCCTGTTGATTTCGGAGAACCGTTCAGAAGGACATTCCTCAAGCATTATCCCAACGGCAGCAATGAGGAAATTGCAGTTGCCGCATATACATGTTCCTTGTTCCTGTCGGCTATTCTCAAGGGGTTTTCCACCGACAGACTGCACACCTTTGTACACAACACCGGGGAAGAGTGCAGCCGTTTCACTTTTGACTGCCGCATGTACGACACCCTGCTTGGCAGCATTGACGAGCATTCACTGCAAGAGGTCTCTCTTATTGACGACAGAGGAGAGGCCTGCACATGCAAATGCAGCAGAAACGACATATTGGAGGCCTTTGACTTCTACACGAACCGCTGAAACTGCAATAAAAATAAAAGACTGATAATCATTTTAAATATTATTATCTGAAGTTTAACTAAATTTTACATCGTTTTCCGTATATTTGAGGAATCAATACAACACATTTGACATGAAGAGAACTTTTTTACACACAGTATTCTGTCTACTGACTCTTTCGGCTGCCCTATCCTGCAGCAGTGACAAGGTGGAGGAGTATACACCCGCTCCCGCTCCGACCGTAAACATTTTTGACGGCTTGGAAGAATTCACGGCAAACAGTATAACATTGCAAAAAACCAGGAGCAATTTCGAAGCCACAGAGAAATGGAGTGATATCAAATACAACGGTGACAAGAAGATTACCGGATACACATACAGTCGCAATATGACCGGCCGTGACACAGAAGGTTCTTATACAGAGAACGAAACACGCAAATGTGATATATACTATTACATCAACGAAGAAAAGAAAAATGCCATAAACACCAGTATAGAAATCGAGTATCAGAAACGTGGGCTGGAAATAGAAGAGACTTATACCGAGGAGATATCCGAAGACATATCCTTGAATGATTTGGGACACTTAACATCCATAAAATCAATCACAAAGAGATATGACAACGCTTCGGCGAACCCTTTAATCAAAAGCAGTGTATGGGAATTTGTATACAACGACAACTTCTGCACGGCAAGCACATACACCGAAGGAGACTTGGTTATAAAATACCAATATATGTGGGAAGCATATCAGTTGAAAAAGATAACCATACTTAAAGAGAACAAGAAGGATGACATTGTAGAACATACGGCATACGATTATACTTTTGACACTTCGGAGTTGGCAGAATACTCGGGGATATACACACTCCCTTATGTACAGAGCGGTTTCCCGCAGATATATGCCTCTATGGGATATCTTGGACAATTCACTCCATACATTCTCATTGAAGAAACGCAAAGCAAACATACCGATTACGGTTCCGATTCCCATCACACAGAAAACAAGATATCATACAGGTACTCCGAAGACAACAATCAGAAATTGAAATACGAAGGAATATTCGAGAACAACGGTACATACAATTTGACATTCAGCAAATAGTCCAATGCCTGGAGTTGACGAGAGATTCGCTCTTATGAGCGATGAGGAAATCATTGAAAAGATGATAACCTCGGTTGCAGATGAGAAGTTATACCGATACTTCTTTTATGTAAGATGTGCACCGTTCTTGAGATATATTTCCAGGCGGTTGTACGGTAGCAATGATATAACAATCCTCACCGGTGAACTCTTTGAATTCATTGCCAACGACGATTGGGCAATATTGAGAAAATGGGAGAAAAGGAATGAAGCGTCACTTTTCAGTTACATTGCACGTTGTGCCACAAACCACTTCGTAACCAAGGATATTGCCGAAAGGAAAAGACAAGACAAGGAGACGCTTGCCACAACGCCTGATATAATCGAGCACCTTTCGTCGTTAGCCGACGAGAGTGAGACGGAGACATTGCCAATATGGAAAGCATACAACATGCTAAACGAGCGTGACCGCGAAGTCCTTCGGTTGCTGGTAATTGAAGAGAACCCGGTAATGTCAGTTGCAAAAGAATTGTGGAGATACGTCGATTGCAAACAGGATATAAGCAATTTATCCCCCAAGCGTATCCAAGGGACAATATCTATGATAAAACACCGTGCACAACTGGCACTGCTGGAGAATCTGGAAAAACTGACGAGAGGGTGACCCAAAAGTAAAATGGGTCACCCACGTCTGTAGGGAGGTTGGATAAAAAGAGCTATTTTTAGGCTTGCGAAGCCCGAAAAAACGCAACCGACGCTGTAATGCGAGAGCAGAGAGTGCTCGCATTCTATGCCGAGC
>JAFQUE010000068.1 GCA_017408685.1 Bacteroidaceae bacterium
GACGCAATGCGTCGTGTCAATGTTATAATCATGGACATGGATAAGGATATATGGCAGTATATCTCAAATGAGTTCTTTAAAAAGAAAATCAAGGCAGGTGAAGAGGGGTCAAGTTCTATGACTCACAAAGATAATCCCATTGACTTTGAGAACAGCGAAGGCAACCTTGGTATTGCCAATGCAATTCTTGACCACCTGGCAATGAAACTGCCGATATCCCGTCTGCAACGTGACCTTACAGACTCTACCGTACTACGCAATGTAGGTGTTCCTATGGGGCATATGCTCATTGCCGTCAAGAGTTCTCTTGTAGGCCTTCGCAAACTGTTGTTGAATGAAAAGGCAATATATGATGAACTTGACAATTGCTGGAGTGTGTGTGCCGAGGGTATTCAGACAGTCCTGCGCCGCGAGGCCTATCCTAACCCATACGAGGCGCTCAAGGCTCTTACACGTACCAATGAGGGAATAAACCGCAACACCTTATTGCAGTTCATCAATGGGCTCGATGTGCCGGAGAGTGTAAAAGAGGAACTCCGTGCAATAACACCGCATACCTATACCGGTTTTTAAGTGAATGTAATCTGGACCGTGAGGTTCGTAAAATATTTTTTAGATGAGTAATTATAGAGACAAGCGTCAGGAGGGGAACTTCTCACGCGAGAACAGGGAGAGAACATCTTTCAATCCTAATTTTGGTGATGACAACAGGCTGAAACGGCGCCCCCGTTTTAACAGGGAGGCTAATGACAGGCCTCAATTCGAGAGGGTAGAGCGTGGTGGCAGGTCATACGGTTACAACCGTTGGAATACTGAAGGCGGTACTGAAAGGGGCAACCGTCCTGCCGGTGGTTTCAAGTCCCGATACAATAAGGAAAACGGTCAGGTTGCAGGTCGTGGTTTCCATAAGAACGGATACAATAGGGATTTCCCGGTTGCTGCAGAAACGGAGAGAGGTAACTCATGGGCTCCTGCCGGCCGTCGCGAGAACTATGGCAACAAACCTGCAAGGAGGGGGAATTATGACCCTAAAGCAAAATACAGCACAAAGAAGCGTATGGCCTACAAGGAGGCTGCGATAGACCCCGACGCGCCTGTACGCTTGAACAAATATCTTGCAAATGCCGGAATATGTTCACGTCGTGAGGCTGACAATTATATTCAGGCCGGTCTTATCTCGGTTAACGGAACGGTTGTTACCGAACTGGGTACAAAAGTTCTCCCGGCAGACGACGTGCGTTTCAATGGTGAGCGTATAAACCCGGAGCGTAAGGTATATGTGCTTTTGAATAAACCCAAGGATTGCGTCACCACTGTAGACGACCCGCAGGAACGCAAGACTGTTCTTGACTGTCTCAAGGGTATCGGCAAGGAGAGAATATATCCGGTAGGGCGTCTTGACAGGAACACTACAGGTGTGCTGCTGCTCACGAACGATGGCGACATGGCAGCCAAACTTACTCATCCCAAATTCATGAAGAAGAAGATATACCATGTGACATGTGACAAGAATGTCGCAATGTCCGATATGGACCTTCTTGTTAACGGAATAGAGTTGGAGGATGGTCCTGTGTATGCCGACGAGGTCTCTTATGTTAATGAAGCCGACCGTTCTCAGATTGGTATTGAGATACATTCTGGCAAGAACCGTATCGTGCGCCGCATGCTTGAGCACCTCGGATACCGCGTGAATAAACTCGACCGTGTATTGTTTGCCGGTCTTACCAAAAAGAACCTGAAGCGTGGCGATTGGCGTTACCTCACCGACAAGGAGGTCGCAATGCTCCGCATGGGTGCCTATGAGTAATAACCACGCCCGTAGTAGGGCACAATCATAAAGAATCGATGAAAGCGATAAAACGAACAAGAATTGCTGACCTGCTCAAATGCAAGGAGCATGGCATTGAGGTGAACGTCCGTGGTTGGGTCAGAACCCGCCGTAGTAGCAAACAGGTTGCCTTTGTGGCATTGAACGACGGTTCTACAATCAATAATGTCCAGGTGGTGATAGATGCCGACAAGTTCGATGAGGAACTTGTGAAGCAGTTTACTACAGGTGCCTGTCTGAGTGTCAACGGCACATTGGTCGAGTCTATCGGCGGTGGGCAGGCTGTTGAAATACAGGCAACCGAGATTGAATTGCTCGGTGCATGCGACAATACATATCCTCTGCAGAAGAAAGGGCAGACCATGGAGTTCATGCGCACGGTGGCCCACTTGCGTCCGCGTACGAATACATTCGGTGCCGTATTCCGTATTCGCCACAATATGGCCTATGCAATACACAAGTTCTTCCACGACAAGGGGTTCTACTATTTCCATACCCCTCTCATCACGGCCTCTGATTGCGAGGGTGCCGGTCAGATGTTTCAGGTTACTACCATGAACCTCTACGACCTGAAGAAGGATGAGAACGGCAGTATAGTATATGATAACGACTTCTTCGGAAAACAGGCAAGTCTTACTGTTTCGGGACAGTTGGAGGGCGAATTGGCAGCAACAGCACTCGGTGCGATATACACCTTTGGTCCTACTTTCCGAGCCGAGAACTCCAATACCCCACGTCATTTGGCAGAGTTCTGGATGATAGAACCCGAGGTGGCCTTCAATGACATCTATGACAATATGGAACTTGCCGAGGAATTCATCAAGTATTGCGTACAGTGGGCGCTTGACAACTGTATTGAGGATATCACCTTCCTCAACAACATGATTGACAAGGAACTCATCGAACGTCTGCGTTCAATTGTCAATACAGAGTTCGTGCGTTTGAGTTACACCGACGGTATAAAGATACTTGAAGAGGCCGTTGCAGCCGGTCACAAGTTCGAATTCCCTGTATATTGGGGTGTGGACCTCGCTTCGGAACATGAGCGTTATCTCGTGGAGACCCACTTTAAGCGTCCTGTAATCCTTACCGATTATCCCAAGGAAATCAAGGCATTCTACATGAAACAGAACGAGGATGGAAAGACAGTTCGTGCAATGGATGTCCTTTTCCCGAAAATAGGCGAGATTATCGGCGGTTCAGAGCGTGAGGCCGATTATGACAAACTGCTCAAGCGCATTGAGGAGATGAATATCCCGATGAAGGATATGTGGTGGTATCTCGATACCCGTCGCTACGGTTCATGTCCTCACTCAGGATTCGGCCTCGGTTTCGAGCGTCTTTTGCTCTTTGTTACCGGCATGGCAAACATCCGCGATGTGATACCGTTCCCTCGCACTCCGAACAATGCGGAATTCTGATAACCAATATATCCATCGGCACCTTTTACAGGTGCCGATGTCGTTTATTCACGGTCCTGTGTGAAATAAACCCAAAATGGTTTTTTGTTCTGCAATAAAAATATTATACTCGCGTTATAAAATCAGGAAGATTACAAATGACGATGACATGGACAAGAACCGTTATTGCATAATTATGGCCGGCGGGCAGGGTACGCGTCTGTGGCCCATGAGCCGCAAGTCTTTCCCCAAGCAGTTTCAGGATGTGCTTGGCTGCGGGAGAACTCTGCTGCAACTTACATATGACCGTTATTGTCGCATAATACCCAAGGAGAATATTCTTGTTTCTACACATGTCGACTATACCGACATTGTGCGCGAACAACTCCCCGAAGTTCCCGATACGCAGGTTATACATGAACCGGCATTCAGGGGAACAGCCCCGAGTCTTGCCAACCTTGCCTGTCACATACGCTCCTTGAACAGCAATGCAAATATCGTTGTGGCGCAGAGTGACCAACTTGTGCTTGACGAGGCAAGGTTCGCCGATACAGTATTACGTGGACTTGATTTTGTTGCCGAGAACAACAAACTGGTTGTCATAGGCATAAAACCGACTTGCCCCGAAACGCGCTACGGTTACATACAGGCCGATGGTGCGCCCGAAGAGGGTGGGTTTTATAAGGTCAGGACGTTTACCGAGAAACCACAGTACGAATTCGCGAAGATATTCATGGAGAGCGGTGAATTCTATTGGAATTCGGGTTTATATATATGGAACGTGCAGACAATCATTGACACCATGTCAAAATACCTGCCGGAGATGATGCGTATGCTTGAGGATATCTACAGCGCCATTCCCGACCGCAACCAACGACGCATGCGTGGTTACGAGGTCTATACTTCGTTTCCTAATGCCTCGCTGGATATGAGTGTCATGGAGCGTGCCGACAATGTGTATCTGATTCCAGGAGAGTTCGGGTGGGCAGATATCGGTACATGGGACACTCTCTATGCTACATTGCCGAAAGACAGTGACGGAAATGTTACTGCCAACTCTTCGGTATTGAAGTATGGTTGCAGCAATAACCTTGTAGTTCTTCCGAAAGGTAAGTTGGCCGTAATACAAGGGATCGAGAATCTGCTTGTCGTAGACTCCGGCGATGTACTGATGATATGCCGCAAGGAGGATGAAAAGGATATACGCAAGTTCCTCAATGACGCAAAAATGAAACTGGGAGATAAGTTTGCATAAAAAGAGACGTCGAAGACGTCTCTTTTTATGCAAACTTCATTCTGTAATCCAGCGTATATCGTGTGCTATAGTTTTCTTGGGGTCATATTTTAATGATTGTACCGAAGGTATCTTCACTTTATAAGACTTCATGTTCTTGTTTGCCATTGCTGCACTTCTTATCCAGGGGTTTGCCTCATGCAACTGCAAGTAAGTCAGTCCATGTTTCTTTGCAACAGCGGCCCAACTGTTTACAGGCTTGTTAATATTGATTGTCTCTGCTATGGGTATTACCGGGTACAGGTCTTCTCTCTTGAGTATGAATCCGTAGGCTCCCGGGTCGCTGAAGACGGTCTTTATGGCCAGCAGGCGGAATATGTATCGCGATGTCTCCGGCAGCAATACAAGGTCTATCGCCTTCTTCTCTTTCTGTGCCTCAATCCTTTTCGTCACGTTCGCCCGTCCTGTATTGTAACTGGCTGCAACGGTGAGCCAGTCGCCATACTCCTCGTACGACTCATTCAGGTATCTGCACGCTGCGGCTGTTGCTTTCTCGATGTTGTACCGCTCGTCAACCTCGCCGTTTATCTCAAGTCCGTACTGTCGTCCTGTCTTTTCAAGGAACTGCCATGGTCCTGCGGCTCCGGCTGTGGAGCGTGCTTCAATGTCACCGTTGCATTCTATAATCATCAGGTATTTGAAATCATCGGGAATGCCATGCTTTGCCAATATGGGTTCTACAATCGGGAATAGGCGGTTTGCGCGTTTAATCTGAAGCATGGTGTTGATGTGCGAATAGCAGAAGGCGAGGATTTCGCGGTCCATACGCTCACGACGGTCCTGCAGGGTAAGGTCGGTCCTCTCGCCTGCAAAGACGACGCTTTGCGGAATGTCTGGTGAAATGTTCCCGGTTATCTTTGTCTCTTTCTTCTCCTTTTCATCGCTGCTTTTCAATGCTTTTGCAGTTGCCGGCGAGGTAAAAACGAGTATTGCGCCCAGCATTGTAATCAATATCCTTGTCATATTCATAAGTACTGCGTTTTTCAATTTTCCCGCGAAGGTAGTTCAAACATCCTCAAATATCAACTGTTTTTGTTGATTTGCTTTGCTTTTTTTTGTTCCTTTGCAAAGTATTCGGGAACTGTCCGTTGTGCGTGCTGTTTTTTGCCCGTGATGGCATTTCCCGTAGGGATTCCCTGATTATTTGACAACTTTTATGGCAGAATTTGAAATGATTGCAAAGACCTTCCAGGGTCTTGAGGAGGTTCTCGCGAAGGAACTTGTTGCATTGGGCGCAAACAATGTGGAGATAGGGCGTCGTATGGTATCTTTTACCGGTGACAAGGCTATGATGTACAAGGCGAACTTCCACTTGAGGACAGCGGTCCGTATTTTGAAACCTATCATGCATTTTAAGGCTTCGGGTGCCGACGAGGTGTATGAAGTGATTAAGTCCATAGATTGGGAGCAGTATCTCGATTGCGGCTCAACATTCTCGGTAGACTCGGTCGTGTACAGCGATGTGTTCCGCCATTCAAAGTTCGTAGCCTATCGTGTGAAGGATGCTATTGCCGACTACTTCAACGAGAAGTATGGTGAGCGCCCTTCTGTTTGCCTGAATAATCCTGACCTTATTTTTCACATTCACATAGCCGGAGAGGAGTGTACTCTTGCTTTCGACAGTTCGGGTGAATCCCTGCACCGCCGAGGCTATCGAGTGGAGACAGGTGCCGCGCCAATCAACGAAGTGTTGGCTGCCGGTATGATTATGCTTACAGGCTGGAATGGCGAGTGTGATTTCATTGACCCCATGTGCGGCTCCGGCACCCTTCCCATAGAAGCAGCCTTGATAGCCCGCAATATTGCTCCGGGAGTCTTCCGTCAGGGGTATGCTTTTGAGAAATGGAAGGACTTTGACAGCGAACTCTTCAAGTCTATATATGATGACGATTCCGGCGAGAGGGAGTTTAACCACAAAATTTACGGTTATGATGTCGACGGGCGCATGGTAGCATGTGCCAGACGCAATGTCAAGTCGGCCATGATGAGTGATATAATTGAAATAGAGTGTCGTGATATAAAGGATTTTACCGAACCGGTCGAACCGGCCATCATGGTTGTGAATCCTCCTTATGGTGAGCGCTTGAAACTTGAGAATCTTCTGCAGGTATACAAGGAACTCGGTTCGCGCATGAAACATGCGTTCCAAGGAAATGAGGCCTGGGTAATAAGCAGTAGTTACGATTGTTTTGACCAGATTGCTCTCAAGGCTTCAGCGCGTATACCTCTGTATAACGGTGACCTTGACTGCGAATTCCGCAAATATGAACTATTCTCGGGCAAGTACAAGGGGTTCCGTGACGAGGGTAATGAATTGAAAAAAGATTTTGCTCCATTGAAACGCAAATCTCGTCTTACCGGTGCCGATGGCGAACAGCGCCCGCCGCGTTCCAAGGAGCGTGCAACCGATGGCTTCTCGGGTGAGATAGACGAAGAATCGTTGCGTCGCCGACGCGAACTTGAGTCGTATTTCAGTTCGTACAAGAGCAAGAGAAGCGCTGTTGCGCGCAAACGCAGGGAAGAGGAGCGCGGTTCCGGTGAACGTCGTGGCAAGGACGTCTTCAATGCCGATTATGGTCATCCTGCACAGCGTGAAGGCAGGGAGAGTAACCGTGGCGCTTCAGGGCGTGATTACCGCAAGAAAACCGAGGGAAACAGTCGTCCCTTCAACCGTGAAAAAGGTGATTTCAGGCCGTTGCGCGGAGGCAAGCGAACGAAAAAGGATTGAGTATACATACCGATACTCTCAAGTGGAGTGTCTGTGAAAACGAATAGGATATGAAGATATTACTTTTAGGTAGCGGAGGACGTGAACATGCACTTGCATGGAAAATAGCACAGAGTCCCAAGGTAGAGAAACTTTTCATTGCTCCGGGCAATGCCGGTACAAAAGAGGTTGGCGAGAATGTTGCCATTCCGGTATGTGACTTCGAGGCTATTGCGGCATTTGTAATCGAGAATGGTGTCGCTATGGTTGTCGTTGGTCCTGAAGACCCATTGGTGAAGGGTGTGTACGATTATTTTAAGGCCGACAGCCGTTTGCAACATATTGCAGTTATAGGTCCCTCAAAGGCTGCTGCCGAACTGGAGGGCAGCAAGAGTTTTGCAAAGGATTTCATGCAGCGCCACTCCATTCCCACTGCGGCATATCGTGCCTTTACTGCTGCCGAGAGGGAGGAGGCTTATGCATTCCTGGAAGGACTCAAGGCTCCTTATGTACTCAAGGCCGATGGATTGTGTGCCGGTAAAGGTGTGCTCATTTTGCCTACTCTTGAGGAGGCAAAGAGCAGTTTGGACGAGATGTTCGACGGCATGTTCGGCGACTCTTCGGCGACAGTTGTAATTGAAGAGTTCCTTGATGGCATTGAGTGCTCGGTATTCGTGCTCACAGACGGCAAAGATTATGTTATACTGCCCGAGGCGAAGGATTACAAGCGTATCGGTGAAGGAAATACAGGATTGAATACCGGTGGAATGGGTTCGATATCGCCGGTTCCGTTTGCAACGGCAGAATGGATGAAAAAGGTCGAGGAGCGCATTATCCGTCCTACGGTTGATGGTCTTGTCAAGGATAACTTGCTTTATAAGGGGTTCATATTCTTCGGCCTTATAAATGTTCAAGGTGAACCAATGGTCATTGAGTACAATGTGCGCATGGGTGACCCGGAAACAGAATCTGTAATGTTGCGCCTTAAGAGCGATATTGTGGAACTCTTTGAAAAAGTGGATTCCGGCACACTCGCAGGCACACGGGTCGAGTTTGATGAGAGAACTGCAGTTTGTGTAATGCTTGTATCCGGTGGTTACCCCGAACATTATGACAAGGGATTCGAGATTACCGGTCTCGGGAATGTCAAAGAGAGTATACTTTTCCATGCGGGTACAGCCGAGAAGGATGGCAAGGTGGTGACCGCAGGAGGCCGTGTAATTGCAGCTGTCTCTTACGGAGCAACACGTGCCGAGGCTCTTGAGAAGTCTTTCCGTTCGGCTAATATGGTTGATTTTGAGAAGAAGTATTTTAGAAGAGATATAGGTTTTGACTTATAGCAGTTCGTTGCAAAGCCGTTTCGTTTCCGGGAAACATACCCCACTGATTCTTATACTCTTGTCGGTGTTGCTGTGGGGCGTGGTTCTGTTTCTGTTGCCGGTTCCGCATAATTTCTTATGGAATGGTGCCGGGCGTCTCCTTTCTATGGCAATACCGCCGGTTTGCTATCTCATTGTGGCATTTATGCTTGGTAGCATACATCTGTACGAAAGGCGTATATCCTGGCTCGCACCGTTGTATCTGTTGCTGACGGCTTCTGCTGTCCGCTTGCATTACGACGTTGAAGTTGCGGTTTCAACGCTGCTTTTTGTGTTTCTGGTGAAAATGCTTTTGGCATGTCAACCCGATGAAAGGGCGGCAGGTTCGCTGTTCTCGGCATTTGCATTGTTGTGCCTTTCGTCCTTTTTCTTGCCGCAGTGCGTTTTTCTGTTGCCACTTTTCGTGGTATATATGTCTGTTGTAGGTCTCACGGGCGTGAGAATGTGGCTCTCGGCTGCGTTGGGGTTTTTTATGCCTTTTTGGTTTCTGGCAGGTACATTGTATGTATGGCCCGAGTTTGCAGGCTATGTTCCTCCTCTTGTAACGTATGTAGAAGAGTTGTCCATTATGGATTTTGCGGAAATAGGCACTTTCAGAATCCTGTATGCTGTTGCAGAGTTAGGTATAATGTTGCCCGCAATGGCATTGTTTGCCGCTTCTTCGGTTCCAGGGAAACCTCATCTGCGTAAGCGCCTGTTGTTTGTCATGCTTGCAAATGCCGTGCTTTTTGCCCTTTCTTGGTTTTCGGGGCCAAACTATGAACTGCTTTATGCATGGCGGGTTCCCGGTGTTGCCATAATGCTGTCATATCTCTTCTCTTCAAAAGTAACACGACTGTCGAATGTATATTTTATTGTTGTTGTATTGTATTGGTTGATTTTGATGGTTTTGGATGTATGGCTGAACTGATTATCGAATTTCTTAAGGATTACGGTTATCTTGGCATGGGCATTATGGCTTTTCTTGCTGGGACCGTTGTACCCATAGCCAGTGAGGTGCTGCTGATATTCTTCCTTGGTGCGGGGCTCAATGCTGTGGCCCTGACGCTTTGTGCAACGTTGGGGAATGTGCTCGGTGGAATTACATGTTTTATGACAGGGTATCTTGCCAAGAAGGAGTGGGTGCAGTCATTCTTCAAGATACCTGACAGGAGAATGCGGCGTGCCGACAGACTCATCGGGCGCTATGGTTATTGGACTGCTTTCTTCTCTTTTGTCCCTGCAATAGGCGAGGTCGTTCTCATAGTCCTTGGAATAATGCGTGCAAGCAGGGGCAAAGTGTTTGTGGTCATGGCTCTGGGGAAGTTGTTGCGGTATACGCTGATAACCGCCTCGGCTATCGGCGTTGCGGGTCTGATGACCTCTTGATTCAGTATGAGGCCGAAGCCTTGATTCCTTCAAGTTTCAGTCTGTCGACAATTCTGTCAAGTTCTTCGCGGGTAGCCTTCTGCAGTCCCTGTACCGGCGTTTCGCGGTCTATTGTATACACCATTACTTCACGCGGGGCAATCTGTTTCACAGTCTCTATCCATGGTTCCACGTACTCGGGTGTGGTGTTGTCAATCTTCATGTCGCCGATGTTGCCCTTAAAGAAGATTGTCTGGATTACTATCCTGCCTTTAAAGGCCTTCATGTGCATTATTGTCTCTTCGAGGTCATACTTCCCGGTTGGGCGGTCAATTCCTTCAATGAATACCCTGTCTACAGTGTCAAGTTTCAGTATGTTGTTGTCCACTTTCATCAGGGCTCTAAAGACAGCAGGCTTGTTTATCATGGTGGCATTTGAGAGGACGCTCACTTTGGCACCGGGACAATATTTGTTGCGCAAGGCAATGGTATCATCAATAATCTCACCGAACTGGGGGTGTATGGTCGGTTCTCCGTTCCCGGCAAATGTGATGACATCGGGTAGGGTGCCCTCGGCCTGCATTCCGGCCAATTTCGTTTCGAGCCCTCTGGCTACATCCTCACGCTTCGGTAATGGTGTTCCGGGGCGGTGGTCCTTGTTGAAACCGCATTCGCAGTATATGCAGTCAAATGTACAAACCTTGCCGTCACCGGGCAGCAGGTTGATTCCCAGCGATATTCCTAAGCGGCGACTTTTTACAGGCCCGAATATGGGCGAAGGATATATTATTGTAGACATCTGTCACTCCTTTATTGTTGTATTTCTCCGGTGTCGGGTTCACTTCCTGCCGAAATCGGCAGGGATTTCCCCCCATTCGTCGGTTTCCCACTTCAACAACGTTGTGGAATAATTGTTCTGTGCAAGCCATTTTTCGGCCCTTTCAATGTACCCGAACAGTTCTTCGCTTTTGTTGTCACGCGGTAATTTTGTCTTGCATTTTTTCTGTTTTACCCACAGCAGAGCATTGCGGCTGTCGGAATATATGGGTATTTCAATCCCCTTCTGCTTTAAGAGTGCAAGCCCGTGTACAATGGCAAGGAATTCACCTATGTTGTTTGTCCCGAACATGGGACCGAAATGGAAAATTTCCTCGCCGGTGCCTATGTAAACCCCGCGGTATTCCATCTGCCCCGGATTTCCGCTGCATGCCGCGTCCACTGCCAGTGCATTCCTGATAACTGTTGCGGGAAGTTCCTTTGTTTTGCACTCCTCTTTGGATTTTCGGCCCACATAGTCATACGGTGAAGACGAATATGCTCTCTCGGCGTCGGCCAATGAACCGAACGATTTGTAAAGGGCTTGCTTTACACCTTTTATCTGTGCTTCACATTCATCCCAACTGTGATATATCCCAGGCTCAATGCCGTTCCACACCACATAATAGTGCTTCTTTGCCATGTGGGTTCTTATTACATCCTTTCAGGCACCTCAATGCCAAGTATGTTCATTGCCGTCTTGATTACCTTGCCAACGTTGCGTGTGAGAAGTATGCGGAAAGCCTTGATATCCTCGTTCTCTTCGCGCAGAATACTGTAATCGTGATAGAACTGGTTGTATTCCTTTGCAAGGTCGTATGTGTAGTTTGCAATTCCCGATGGGGAGTAGTCTGTGCCGGCCTGGTGTATGATTGCCGGGAACTTGTTCAGCATTCGTATTATTGAACACTCCTTATCGTTGAGGTTTGCAGGTTCCTTTGTACCATCTACATTTACGCCGGCTTCAACAGCTTTGCGTTCGATTGAACGTGTGCGGGCGTAGGTGTACTGTATGAACGGTCCTGTGTTGCCGTTGAAATCGATTGATTCCTTAGGGTTGAAAAGCATGTTCTTGCGTGCGTCGACCTTGAGCATGAAGTATTTCAGTGCTCCCAAACCTATGATACGGTTTATCTCTGCCTTCTCTTCAGCAGAAAGGTCGTTCAGTTTGCCTCCAAGTTCTTCCGATGTCTCGCGTGCGGTGTTTATCATTTCGTCCATGAGGTCGTCAGCGTCCACAACTGTTCCTTCACGACTCTTCATCTTTCCTTCGGGCAATTCAACCATTCCGTAGGAGAAGTGCACAAGTCCTTTACCCCAAGAGAATCCCAATCTGTCGAGCAACAGGGAAAGTACCTGGAAATGGTAATTCTGCTCATTTCCGACTACATAGACCATCTTGTCGATAGGGTAGTCGCGGAAACGCAACTGTGCTGTACCGATATCCTGTGTCATGTATACCGATGTGCCGTCGCTGCGCAACAGCAGTTTCTCGTCAAGCCCCTCCTTGGTCAGGTCGGCCCATACCGAACCGTCATCCCTGCGGTAGAAAAGACCTTTCTCAAGTCCGCCGAGTACGGTCTCCTTGCCCACCAGATATGTATCGCTCTCGTAGTATATCTTGTCAAAATCGACTCCAAGGCGTTTGTATGTCTCGTCGAATCCTTCATAAACCCAATTGTTCATCTGCTGCCACAGGGCACGTACGTCCTTGTCGCCGGCCTCCCACTTGACAAGCATCTCCCTGGCCTCGGCCATTAGCGGTGAAGCTGCTTCTGCCTCCTCCTTGCTCATGCCTTTCTCCATCATTTCGGCCAGTTCGGCCTTGTAGTGCTTGTCGAAAGCTACGTAGTAGTCGCCAATGAGGTGGTCGCCTTTCTTTCCGCAACTCTCGGGGGTTGCACCTTCGCCCCACTTCTGCCATGCCAGCATTGATTTGCATATGTGGATGCCTCTGTCGTTCACGATATTTGTCTTTACCACACGGTTACCGTTTGCGGCAATGATGTTCGACAGTGCATATCCGAGCAGGTTGTTTCTTATGTGTCCCAAATGCAGGGGTTTGTTGGTGTTGGGCGATGAGTACTCTATCATTACAAGCGGCGAGTTTTCGTCAGCGGCAACGGTTCCCCATTTCTCGGCCTTGTCAATGTTACCGAGTAGTTCAATCCAATAACTTGTTGATATAGTGAGGTTAAGGAACCCTTTTACTACATTGAACGCTGCAATGACCGGTTGGTTGGCCTTTAGGTATTCGCCAATCTCTTGTGCTGTTTCTTCGGGGCGTTTCTTGGATAGTGCAAGGAACGGAAATACTACAAGAGTGAAGTCTCCTTCAAACTCCTTACGTGTTTTCTGCAATTGGATTTTTTCGGCATTGACCTCTGAACCGTAGAGGCATTTTACTGCCTCGACAACGCTTTGTACTACTGTTGATTCAATATTCATATCTAATTGTTTTTTTGTTGCTCAATGTGCCAGACGCCTTGCATGCGGGCGTGCGTCTATTGTGGTGCAAAGATAATAAATATTGCAGTTTTATGGGGAAAAATCTGTTGTAAAGTGTTTATGAAACTTAAATAATGGAGTTTAGTGTCATTCTGTCAAATGTCGGAACGTATTTTATGTTATATTTGCAACCTCAATTTATTGAATTAATTCAAACTTTGTACCATGAATGGGATTCCTGCAATAACCAAGAATCTGCTTGCGATAAATGTTCTCATGTATCTGGCGCTTTTGGCGGCAGGCAGAATGGGTATTGACCTCAATGATGTTCTCGGACTTCACTTCTTCCTGTCCGAGGATTTCAGGTTATATCAGCCTGTAACATATATGTTCATGCATGGCGACCTTTCGCACCTGTTCTTCAACATGTTCGCTCTGTTTATGTTTGGCCGTACGCTTGAGTCTGTTTGGGGCGGAAAACGCTTCCTCATCTACTATCTTGTTGCAGGTATTGGTGCTGCATTCATTCAGGAGGGTGTCGCAACGGTGCGTTATTATTCCCTTGTTTCGGAAATTGACCCTACCGGAGTGGCTGCGGTGTTGGAGAACGGGCTGGAGGCTCTTAAACATGGAAAAAATTTTGTAAATCCTGCTTTGGGTGAATTGAACATTGTGCTGAACTCTACCACGGTGGGTGCGTCCGGAGCGATATATGCAATACTTTTGGGGTTCGGTATGCTGTTTCCCAATGAACGCATATTCATTTTCCCCCTTCCAATGCCCATCAAGGCAAAATATTTTGTAATGGGTTATGCGGTGATTGAACTTGTACTCGGGGTGTCGGGCAGTCCCGACGGGGTTGCTCACTTTGCCCATTTGGGTGGCATGCTGTTCGGTCTGATACTTATATTGCATTGGCGAAAGAAAGGAGAGATACATGGTCCGTTTGTTTAAAGATTACTGTTTAAGATATTTGAGTGGGGGCATTGTCAACAAGTTTATTTTTGCCAATGTTGCATTGTATATTTTGCTCCTTTTTATCGGCGTTTTTTCTACGCTTTTCAATGTCGGGACCTTTGCCGACCATATTCTCTCTTTTCTGGAGTTGCCGGCCTCGTTGCCGCAGTTGCTGTTCCGCCCATGGACACTGTTTACATACATGTTTGTCCATGCGGGTGTTTGGCACCTGTTGTGGAATATGATTGCATTGTTTCTGTTCGGGAAGATATTTCTTGAATTCTTCTCTGCACGCCAGTTTGCCGGTGTTTACATTTTAGGCGGTCTTGCAGGTGCATTGTTCTATGTAATTGCCTATAATCTTTTCCCCTATTTTTCACCGGTTCTTGCTTACTCCCGCATGGTTGGCGCCTCGGCTGCGGTTTTTGCAATTGTAGTGGCAACTGCCGTGCGTTCGCCGGAGTACAGGATTAATCTGTTGCTCATCGGCAGCGTCAGATTGTCCACGCTTGCGCTTGTGACTGTAGCAATATCTTTCATTATGCTCACAGGCGACAATGCAGGTGGCAATTTTGCCCATTTGGGCGGTGCTTTTGCCGGTTGGCTGTTCGCATACATGCTTGGGAAAGGAACAGATATCATTTCTTTGGTTGTAAGGCCTTTTGAGTCGTTTGCGTCATTCTTAAAGCGTCCGGGTTCTAAAAGAAAGGCGAAATTTACGTATGTAAAGGGTGGTCGTAATGCCGATTACGAGTATAATGCCCGCAAGAAAGCCGATGAGGCCGAGGTAGACCGTATACTTGAGAAAATTAAAAAAGGCGGTTACGCTTCGCTCAGCGAGGAGGAGAAGAAACGCCTTTTTGAGGCTTCGTCAAAATAATTGAGAAACTGAAAACTTAAAAACCGGAAATGCAAGGGTGAAAACGCAATGGTGAAAACTGAAGCGTTTTTGCCTTTTTTGTTTTGCATCATTTACTTTCCCTCTCCAGTTTACAAAAGCGTACTTATAAATAAAGAAAAATGGCCGAATTGCTGAATTATTAAGAAAAAAACGCTATATTTGCGCGATTTTAGATTAAGGAACAATAAATCACATAAAAATTTATAAAAATGCAGAACAAAGGATTCGTAAAAGTTTTTGCGGTGCTGCTGACATTGGTTTGCGTGTTTTACATGTCATTCTCTTATGTGTCAAGCAGTCACATGAGCAAGGCTAAAGAGGACCCCATGGGTCAGCAGCACTATCTCGATTCCATGAAAAACGAAAAGGTTTGGCTTGGATATACATTGAAGGAGTGCCAGGAGTTGGAAATTGGTTTGGGACTTGACCTCAAGGGTGGTATGAGTGTTACTATGGAGGTGTCTGTTCCTGATGTAGTGTCGGTTCTTGCCGGCAGCAACAAGGAAACAGTTGCTTTCAAGGCTGCGTTTGACGCCGCAAGAGAAGAGACAAGGACCGATGGCGATTTCATCGCGTCATTCATCAAGCATTATAATGCACAGGAGGCCGGCAAAGTTGCCGCAATGTTCTCTACAGAGCAAATGAACGGCAAGATTGGCATGCAGTCTACCGACGAGGAGGTTGCCGAGGCTCTTGCTGCCGAGGTTAAGGCTTCGCTGGACAACTCATTCAACGTATTGCGTTCACGTATCGACCGCTTTGGTGTCGTGCAGCCCAATATGCAGTCTGTCGAGGGTGCCAGAGGCCGTATCCTCATTGAACTTCCCGGCGTAACAGACAAGGACCGTGTAGAGAGATTGCTGCAGGGTTCTGCAAATCTGCAGTTCTGGGAGACATATACAGCCCAGGAGATTGCCCAGGAAGTGTTCCCCGCACTGGAGGAACTCAACGAGACACTGCTTGCAAACGAGCAGGAGGCTCTGTTCCCTGCCTTGGTTCCGCAACCGGGTGCAAATGCGATGGTCGGTCATGCTCATGCCAAGGATACTGCTATCGTGAACAAGGCGCTTGCCAAGGCTTTTGCCGACCAGACTTTCATGAAGGAGGATATCCGTTTTGCTTGGAGCGTCTCTCCATTCAGCGCAGAACAGCCCATGTACGTGCTCTATGCGCTCAAGACCGCCGAGAACGGTTCGGCTTCAATGGAGGGCAATGTCATTGAGGACGCAAAGGCTGAGTTTACACAGAACGGTGGCCGTCCATGTGTTACAATGAAGATGACTTCTGACGCAGCACGCGACTGGGCCATCCTTACCGAGGTGAACATAAACAAGGCTGTTGCTATTGTTCTTGACGACTGTGTATACAGCGCTCCTAATGTGAGCACAAAGATTACCGGCGGACGTTCGGAAATCACAGGCAACTTCACAATTGAAGAGACACAGGACTTGGCCAACGTGTTGCGCTCAGGTAAACTTTCTGCTCCAATGAATATTGTTGACAGTTATGTTGTAGGTCCTACACTCGGTGAACAGTCAATCAAGCAGGGTCTTATGTCGTTCATTGTCGCTTTCGTACTCCTTATGATATACATGTGCGCGATGTATGGTGCGATTCCCGGTTCGGTTGCCAACCTTGCACTTCTGCTTAACCTCTTCTTCACACTCGGTATTCTCGCTTCATTCCAGGCTGCCCTCACAATGTCGGGTATTGCCGGTATAGTGTTGACACTGGGTATGGCTGTAGACGCCAACGTGCTCATCTACGAGCGTGCGAAGGAGGAACTCCGTGCAGGCAAGAATGTGCGCACAGCACTTTCCGATGGTTACAAGAATGCGTTCTCGGCAATCTTTGACTCAAACATCACATCAATCATTACCGGTGTTATCCTCTTCAACTTCGGTACAGGTCCTATTAAGGGATTTGCTACAACATTGATTATCGGTCTTCTCTGCTCATTCTTTACTGCAGTGTTCGTTACACGTGTAATCTATGAGCACTTCATGAGCCGTGACAAGTGGTTGAACCTTAAGTTTACAACCAGGATTTCGGAGAACATGATGAGGGATATGAACTTCAACTTCATCAAGAATTCAAAGACTGTAGGTATTGTGTTCGCTGTGCTTGCTGTTGTTATGATAGGTTCATTTGCTCTCCGCGGCATACAGCAGAGCATTGACTTCACCGGTGGTCGCAATTTTGTCGTTCAGTTCGAGAAAGAGGTTGAGCCCGAGCAGGTACGTGCCCTTCTCAAGGAACAGATTACCGATGACAACGTTCAGGCGATTGCACTCGGTACTGACGGCAAGACAATTCGTATCTCTACCAACTACATGATAAACGATACTGCCAAGAGTGCTGACCGCCAGGTTGAGGTGTTCCTCTACAATGCGTTCACCAATGGTGGTCTTGTTGACGGTAATCAGGTTAGTCTTGCTACTTTCCGTGACATCGAGAACAGGAACGGCGGTTCAATCATCAGTTCGCAGAAGGTTGGTCCAAGTATTGCTGCCGACATACGCAACGGCGCTATCATATCAGTGATACTTGCCCTCATTGCAATCTTTATCTATATCCTTGTACGTTTCCGTAATATTGCGTACAGTGTAGGTTCAATTGTTGCACTCTCATTTGACGTTCTCATGATTATGGGTTGCTACTCATTGTTGCATGGTATACTTCCTATGTCACTTGAACTCGACCAGACATTCATCGGTGCTATCCTCACCGCTATCGGTTATTCAATCAATGACAAGGTGGTTGTCTTTGACCGTATACGTGAATTCACCGGTTTGTATCCGAAACGTGATAAGTATGACCTTTTCAATACTTCATTGAACACTACACTTTCACGTACAATCAATACATCGGTAAGTACTTTGATAGTATTGCTCTGTATCTTCATCCTCGGTGGTGACAGCATACGCAGCTTCTCGTTTGCGATGATTCTTGGAGTTGTATTCGGTACGCTCTCTTCATTGTTCATCGCTGCTCCGGTTGCTTTGGTATGCCTCAAGAAGAGAAAGTAAAGGTTGGTTTACTTGACGACAAAAAGGGCTCGATTAATCGAGCCCTTTTTGTCGTCTTTGTGTTTGATACCGGTGCCTGCTTATCTTAAACAGTCTTTTATATAATGGTATGCAATGCGACATTTTGTGCAGTTGCATGTGCGGCAGTACATCTTCTCAAGTTGTATTATTGCTTGTGAATCGGCGGCGCACTCAACGGTAACCCCCTTTTCCTTCCACTTTTTTACAATGCTGTTCTCCTCGGCCTTTATATGGTAAAGCAGGTCTTCGGCCTTGCTGCATATTGCGATGTTGTTCCGGTGCTTTCCATATATATATAATGTGGGGATAACGGCGTTGATTATTATTACATCTAACTGGCGTTGTTTCATTCCACCGTTTCCGGTCGTCTCCGTGCCGCCAAGGCAAGTGTGGTTATGCCAGTATCCGGTAGGGGTTGTGTCTATGATGTTACAGTACTCGCTTGCCGTATCGCATGCCATGATGGCCGATATGCCAATCCTTCTTGTGCTGTACAGCGCGGCAAGTCTGGCTATACGCACATGCGGCGAGGCGTTGCCGCAATTCCACTCTTTGTGGTCAATCTCCTGTAGACCGAACTTGTTCTTCAGGAATCTGTATTCTCTTGAAATATCCTTATAATATGTACTGCCTTGCGCCTCCTTGAGGTAATAGTGGGGTATGCTCTCTTCGCAGAGCAGTCCTGCCTGGCCGAACATTATTGCCTCAATCTGTAACAGGTTGTCCCTGTGCTTCCCAAGCGCATTCATGTCAAGGTTCCTTGCCCACTTCTCGAACACATTGCTCTGTATGCCGAAACCGAAACTGCGAGCAATGGTCTTGAAGAGCGTGTCGTCCCAAAGGTTGTTGCACAAAGAGAATGTGTGCATTATGCCGTTGGCTTTCTCTTCAATGCGCTCAACGGCAAGGCGTGAGAGAAAACTGCTCATCTCTATCTTGCTTATGCTGCCGATGATGTTTTCGCATTGCAGGCATTGCTGCTGTTGCTCAGCTTTGGAATACTCCGATTCAAGTCCGTGGGGCAGCGTAAGGAATAATCCGGGAATGTCGCAAGTAACATGGGTGCTGCAAACAGGCTCGTCGGAGCTCTCTTTGGCTTTAATGTGTAGTATCGCTTTTCCATTTGTAGCCCTTTCGTCGGCAGCACTCTTCTGAAGCAGTACCACGTTGCCGCACTGCTCCTTGTCGCCAACCCTTATTTTGACATTCTCAAATATGTTGTCCCGCTCTCCGGGCTGTCCATAAGATATTATCTCCAATTTAGTCCCGTCGGCGGTATGCAGACCGCTGTCGGGCAACAGTCTGTTCTTCCATATATAATAAAGAAATCCTTTCATCTCTTCCCGTTGGCGTGGTTCAATTCTTGTTCTCCTTGGGATAACTAATTCTTGTGTGGTATATTGCCATCAACCTCTTCTTGAAGACGCCTTTTATTGTGTCAATGTCCTGGAATGTCAGTGGTGCCAGGCTCAGTTGCTGGTCGTTGAGCAGTTTGCCTATGACATTGTCCACGGTTTCGCTGATGTTCTCCTCGGTGTAGTCCTTAATGCTGTGAGAAGCAGCCTCGGTACAATCGGCCATCATCAGTATCGCCTGCTCTTTTGTCGCCGGTTTCGGCCCGGGGTACATGAACAGACTCTCGTCGATTTCTTCTCCCGGGTGCTCGTTCTTGTAACTTATGTAGAACCATCCGGTCTTTGACAGCCCGTGGTGGGTGGCGATGAATTCCTGAATGCTCTTCGGCAATCCTGCATGTCTTGCAATCTCAAGTCCGTCGGTGACATGTTTCTTTATTATCTGTGCGCTTTCGATGTAGGACAAAGAGTTGTGGGGATTCACTCCGCCGCTCTGGTTCTCGGTGAAGTATATCGGGTTCTCCGTCTTGCCTATATCGTGGTAGAGGGCGCCGGTGCGCACAAGCAGGCTGTTTGCGCCAATGGCGTGTGCGGCCTCGGCTGCAAGATTGCTCACCTGAATGGAGTGCTGGAAGGTGCCGGGCGCGTCCTGCGACAGTTTCTGCAGTAAGTGTGCATTGAGGTTCGAGAGTTCAATCAGTGTTACGTTCGATACAAAATGGAACGTCTTCTCGAATATAATCATTATAGGGTATGCGATAAGTGTGAGCAGTGAACTTATTGCAAACTGTATGTACATTGAATAGTCGCCATACGTGCTGCCCGAGCCCGATAAGAGCGAGTGGCACAGGTATACCAGTGAGTATGTTGCGAATGCAATAAGAACGCAACGGAACATCTGTGAGCGCGAAGAAAGTTCCTTCAAACTCAATATTACGCTGTAGCCGGCTGTTATCTGCAGTAGCGTGAACTCATACTGCTCCGGGAGCATTACCGAACATATGAGCACTGTTGCTGTATGTACCACAATTGCTGCCTGGCTGTTGACGAAGAGGCACATCATCATGGGTACAATGGCAAATGGCAGGATAAAGATGTTGCTGTAGCCGAAGGCCTGCATTAATCCTACAACTATCGGGAATACAGAAACTATGAGCACGCTGAAGATGAACTTATATGCATTGTGTACCACTTCGGGCTGATAGAGTTCCATATAGCAATACATGAGGAACATCACAATTACCACAAATAGTATCTGCCCGAATAGTATCTGGTTCCTGTCTATGCCCGATTCTTTCTCTTCCAGTTTGTCGACCTCGTCAAGGTAGGTGCTTATTATGCAGAACTTCTCGTTGTCGACTACGTCGCCATAACTTATAATCCGTTGCCCTTTCTGCACGCTGGCAAGTCCAGTGTCAATCTTGTCGAATTCCCTCTCTACTGCTGCTTCGGTCAGCAGCGGGTCATAAGAGTAATTTGACGTTATTACGCCGGCCACCAATGTGTCGCTTATAAGTTCTGTGTCGAGTGTACCTATAATCTTCCTTGCCTCGCTTTCCGATACAAAACCGGCACTCTCCTTCTTTACTTGCCTGTCTCCGTCCATGCACATCACATAACGGTTGCTTGTCAAGAACTTTGCGTCGTCGTCCGAGACAATACCTTTGTCATACAGCTCCCTGAGTTTGCCGGCGTATGCTCCGAAGGTGTTTTTGTATATATTGAACAGAAATCTTTTGTTGAGTCCCTCCTCGAATCTCTTGCACATTGAATCGGCTGTGGCGGGGTCATGTATGAAGTAAGGCATTGTCGCTTTTCTCAGTTTCTCCTTCTCTGCAAGCATTGCCTCCTCGGGCTTCTGTACATCGAAACTGAATTCAGCAATCAATTGCTCGTGTTTCCAAGGTGCCCCCTCCTCGAAGTCATATATCGTTTTTCTCTCCCTCGGCATGAAGCATGTGATGACGAGTATGAACAGGCATAGCAATGCCGTCTGCGACAATTGTCTTGAATGTTTCTTTATGAGTTGTCCAATCTTTGCCATGTTTGACCTATTATGGTTGTTATCAGCCCCAAATGTACTAAAAAATAACATAAAACAAGCACAATCGGGTCATTCTTAGTGTATATAATACTTAAAGAAATGCTTGTTGAGCGACTTTTTTAAAAAACAGGGCAATTATTTTGCGGGCAGGACAACTTGTGCTAATTTTGCACATCATTAATGTTATATTGGGTCATGTGTGCCCCGATAATAGGTTTTTATCATGAATGGAAGAAAAGTAAGAGTGCGCTTTGCGCCAAGTCCCACCGGTCCATTGCATATCGGTGGAGTCAGAACGGCATTATATAACTACCTTTTTGCCAAGCAGAACAACGGAGAACTTATTCTTCGTATCGAGGATACCGATTCTACCCGTTTCGTGCCGGGTGCCGAGGAGTATATCCTTGAATCGTTCCGTTGGTTGGGCATTAAGTTCGACGAGGGTGTGAACCATGGTGGCAACTATGGTCCTTACCGCCAGTCGGAGAGGCGCGACATATACAAGAAGTATGTGCAGCAACTCCTTGACTGTGACAAGGCATACATCGCTTTTGATACCCCCGAGGAACTGGAGGCAAAGCGTGCTGAGATTGACAATTTCCAGTACGACGCCTCAACACGTATGGGCATGCGTAACTCTCTTGCAATGCCTGCCGACGAGGTGAAGGCTCTTATCGATGGCGGGCATAAGTATGTGGTGCGTTTCAAGGTTGAACCGGGCGAAAAGGTTGTCGTGAATGACATTATCCGCGGTGAGGTTGTCATCGATTCATCAATTCTTGATGACAAGGTTCTCTACAAGTCGGCTGATGAATTACCTACGTATCACCTTGCAAACATAGTGGACGACCATTTGATGGAAGTTTCTCATGTTATCCGTGGCGAGGAGTGGTTGCCTTCTGCTCCATTGCATGTGCTGCTTTACCGTGCATTCGGTTGGGAGGATACAATGCCTCGTTTTGCACATCTCTCCCTGCTCCTCAAGCCCGAGGGCAACGGAAAATTGAGCAAGCGCGACGGCGACCGTCTCGGTTTCCCGGTATTCCCCTTGGAGTGGAATGACCCCAAGAGCGGTACGGTGTCATCGGGTTTCCGTGAGAGCGGCTATCTGCCCGAAGCTGTAATAAACTTCCTCGCCCTGCTTGGCTGGAACCCGGGTGACGATGTGGAACTCATGTCAATAGAGGAACTCATAGGCAAGTTCGACCTTGCCAAATGCAGCAAGGCCGGAGCGCGTTTCGATTACAAGAAAATGGTGTGGTTCAACCACGAGTATATATTGCAGAAACCTGACAGCGAAATTGCGGCAATCTTCATGCCGGTGGTGGAGGCCCATGGCGTGAAAACCACAATTGAACATCTTGAGAAGATTGTTTCTTTAATGAAGGGGCGTGTGAACTTCGTGCATGAATTGTGGGACGCAAGCAGTTTCTATTTTGTGGCTCCCGTGGAGTATGATGAAAAGACGGCGAAGAAACGCTGGAAGGAAGACTCGGCTCGGAAAATGGGTGAATTGGCAGAGTTGCTTGAGAACCTTGAAGATTTCTCGATAGAGAACCAGGACAAGACTGTGCATGAATGGATTGAATCCAAAGGCTACGGCATGGGTGAAATCATGAATGCTTTCCGCCTGGCGCTTGTGGGAGAGGGCAAAGGCCCTCAGATGTTCGACATTTCGGGTCTTATCGGCAAAGAAGAGACATTGGCTCGCCTCAGAAGGGCTATCGATGTGTTAGGATAACATATGTACACGTTAGGAATATATTTATACATTGCGCTTGTCAGGATTGCGGCCTTTTTCGGGCACAAGAAGGCGTGTTCCATGCTTAAAGGGCACAGGGAAGTCTTTCGCGTGCTTGGGGAGAAGGTTGCTCCCGGCAAAGAGTATGCATGGTTCCATATATCATCACTTGGCCGTTTCGAACAGGGACGTCCGATGATTGAGAGGCTCAGGGCAGAACATCCCGAACTGAGGGTTGTGCTCACTTTTTTCTCGCCATCGGGGTATAATATTGCCAAGAATTACCAGTTGGCCGATGTCGTGTGCTACCTGCCGTTCGACACTAAAAGAAATGTCAGGCGTTTCCTTGATGTGTTTAATCCCAAGATGGCGTTTTTTGTGAAGTCGGAGTTCTGGCTCAACTATCTTCTCGGTTTGAAAAAGAGAAACATACCGGTGTACAGTATCTCGTCTGTGTTTAGGAAAAATCAGGTATTCTTCAGGCCTTGGGGTGGTTACGGCCGTTTGGCTCTCCACTTGTTCGACCATCTGTTTGTGCAGGACTCAAAATCAATGGAGCAGTTGCGCTCAATAGGGGTTGAGAATGTATCGGTAGTCGGTGATACGCGTTTCGACCGTGTTATAAAGATCGCCGAGCAGGCAAGACAGTTGCCTGTTGTGGAGGCTTTTGTCGAAGGCGGCAGTAAGGTCTTTGTTGTAGGCAGCTCATGGGCTGCGGATGAAGCGGTTTATATGCCTTTCTTCAACAGACACAAGGAGTGGAAACTCATTGTTGTCCCGCATGAGGTTGATGATGAGAGAATAAGACGTGTCGAATCGCAGTATGATGGTACTTGTGTGCGTTACAGCAAGGCTTCCATTGAGGATGTGCGCCAAGCCGGTTGTCTCATAATCGACTGCTACGGTCTTCTCTCGGTAGTATACCGCTATGGGCTTATGGCATATGTTGGCGGCGGTTTCGGTCCGGGAGTACACAATGTGCTGGAGGCTGCTGCCTATGGTGTGCCAGTGTTCTTCGGTCCCGAAAACCAGCGGTCCCGTGCTGCCCAAATGCTTAAGGAGTGCGGCGGTGCGTTTGAGATAGCAAGCACGGTTGCTCTTGAGGAGAAGGTTGCTGCTCTCATAAATGACGCTGAGGCGCTGGAGATGGCCGGAAAGGCTGCAGGCGGGTATATAAGAGGCAATGCCGGTGCGTCGGCAAAAATATTCCAGGCTATAGGACTTTGACAATAAGAAAAATATGCCTATATTAGCGCTGTTGTGATGTGCTTTTGACAGAATGATAAATAAGCAAAATAATAACCATTTAAAAACTTGAATTATGAAGTATTTGACAAACGAGAAGTTGGTGATTGTCGGTGCTGCCGGCATGATTGGTTCCAATATGGCTCAGTCGGCTCTTATGATGGGTCTTACAACAAACTTGTGCCTTTATGATGTGTTCTCTCCCGAGGGCGTTGCCGAGGAAATGCGCCAGAGTGGTTTTGACGATGTGAACATCACAGCAACTACCGATGTTGCCGAGGCTTTCAAAGACGCCAAGTATATAATATCTTCCGGTGGTGCTCCACGTAAAGAGGGTATGACACGTGAGGATTTGCTTGCCGGCAATTGCAAGATTGCTGAGGAACTTGGCAAGAACATCAAGACATACTGCCCCGATGTAAAGCATGTTGTCATCATCTTTAACCCGGCTGACCTTACAGGTCTTGTTACTCTGCTTTATTCTGGTTTGAAACCAGGTCAGGTTACAACACTTGCAGGTCTTGACTCTACCCGTTTGCAGAATGCCTTGGCAAAGAAGTTCGGCGTTATGATGAACGAGGTTACAGGTTGTGCTACCTATGGTGGTCACGGCGAGCAGATGGCTGTTTTCGGTAGCGCTGTGAAGATTGCCGGCAAACCTCTTACCGACCTCATCGGTACGGCTGAGTTCCCCGCAGAGGAGTGGGAGCAGATGAAGAAGGATGTTACACAGGGTGGTGCGGCTATCATCAAGTTGCGTGGCCGTTCTTCATTCCAGAGCCCGTCATACCTCTCTGTTGAAATGATACGTTCTGTCATGGGTGGCGAGACATTCCGTTATCCTGCAGGTACGTATGTGTCAAATGAAAAGTATAACCACATCATGATGGCTATGGACACAGTTCTCGACGCTAAAGGTTGTTCTTACAAAATGCCTGTAGGTACTCCCGAGGAGATTGCAAAACTCGACGCAAGTTACGAGCACCTTTGCAAAATGCGCGACGAACTCGTTACCTTGAATATTGTTCCTGCAATTTCAGAGTGGAGCAGCATTAATCCTAACCTCTGATAATTGGAATAATTGCTTTTGCAATGTTATGGGGTGACTAAAAAGTGAATTTCTGTGTTACGCTTGGCTTCAAAATCCTCATTTACGTTCAGTAAATTAACCCACCAAGTGGCTTTTCCTCCTCGTAGCTCGGCATAGAATGCGAGCACTCTCTGCTCTCGCATTACAGCGTCGGTTGCGGTTTTGAAGTCTGCACAAGTCTTGAACTTTGCTTTTTATCCAACCTCCCTACAGACGTGGGTGACCCATTTTACTTTTGGGTCACCCACTATTTATTTTGCAGGTCATCTTGCTGCTTTTGGCAGCCTTAACTCCCTTTTTCGCCTTTCCCGTGTAAAAAGTGGTGCAAAAGTTTTGCTGTTTGAGAAAATGTATCTACTTTTGCGCTGCATTTTGTCTAATGTAGAAAATAATATAAACTAAATAAATAAAATAGGAAATGATTGTAGTACCTGTTAAAGAGGGCGAGAACATTGAAAGAGCTCTCAAGAAATTCAAGAGAAAATTTGAAAAGACCGGTGTAGTAAAGGAGTTGCGCGCCCGTCAGCAGTTTGACAAACCTTCAGTTCTCAAGAGACTGAAGATGGAGCACGCTATTTATGTTCAGAAGCTTCGCGCGAACGAGGAGTAATAAACTGTCTGAATAATTCTTAAAAACCGGATATTTTTCTTGTTTTTTAGATTAAAGTGATTTATATTCGTTGCCGAAAGGATTTCTCTTTCGGCAACGAATATGTTTATAGATTCATTCATCGGACATCTTAGAGCTGAGAGGAACTGCTCGCAGCACACGCTTAGGGCGTATGCAACCGACCTTCGTTCCTTTGAGGCGCATATGTCCGGTCTTGATGAGTCTATTTCTTTTTTTAGTGCCGATACCGATGTCGTGCGTTCTTGGGTTGCCTCGCTCATGGATGGCGGTGCTGCTCCGTCGTCTGTTTGTCGAAAACTCAGTTCCTTGCGTACTTTTTACCGGTACCTCCGGTCAACAAATCCATCTTTGCCTAATCCCGCCGCCTCGCTCCAGGGGCCTAAACGGCGTAAAAGTCTGCCTGTTTTTGTCAAAGAGAGCGAATTGAATGAACTTATAGATGAACTTCCCTTTGGCGAAGGTTATGCGGCGTGCCGCGACAAAATGATACTCCAACTTTTTTATGAATGCGGTTTCCGCCTTTCTGAGTTGGTTGGACTTGACGTGGTTGATGTGGATATGGGGTTGTCGCTCATTAAGGTGACCGGCAAGCGCGACAAACAGCGTGTTGTCCCATTTGCCGGCGGTCTCAAAAGAGAACTGCAGCGTTATCTCGAGGAGAGGGCAATGTTTGCGGGTGGCTGCGACGGGGCTCTTTTCCTGTCATCACTTGGCGGTCGCATAAGTAATTCCCGAGTATATGGCATTGTGAAGACGCAACTTTCCCGCGTGACCTCCGTTAAAAAGAAAAGTCCGCACGTGTTGCGTCACTCCTTTGCAACGGCAATGCTCAATAATGACGCCGAAATAGGTGTGGTCAAGGAACTTCTGGGGCATGAACGGCTTGCGACAACCGAGGTTTATACCCACCTGACGTTCGAGGATATGAAACGGTTTTATGATAAGGCTCATCCCAGAGCCGGTAATAATTAAATAATAGGAGGATTTATTATGGAGACAAGGATTCAATCAGTTCATTTTGACGCAACCCAACAGTTAATGGAGTTTGTAGAGAAAAAGGTTGCAAAGCTCGAGAAACTTTGCGAGGGAGCAACTGCGCTTGATGTAAACATGAAACTAATTAAGCCTGAAACGGCAATGAACAAGGAGGTTGCCCTCCGCCTGTCTACCGGCAACGGCGAACTCTTTGCTGCCAAGACCAGTGACACGTTCGAAGATGCTCTTCTTGGTGCTATCGATGCTATAAAGGTGCAGATAGAAAAGAACCGTAACAAATAAAGTTCTATGTGATAGTATTATCCAGTGGCGGCCATGGCCGCCACTGTTGCTTTTGCATGCCCACTGATTAACTGAGGTTATACAAATCTATTTTGATTTTTGGAAACAAGGTACTGCCTCCCCAGACTTTGCAGATGAGCCCTTTTTTGCTGCATTTGTTGCCATTTGAGATTCAAAAAGAGTGTGTAATGCAGATTTTCTTCAAAAAAAAACGGAAAATGTTTTGCAGTTAAAAAAAAAGTAGTACATTTGCACTCGCTTTACGACAGTAACGGCGCACAAATTGACGTTGCCTCTTTAGCTCAGTTGGCCAGAGCACGTGATTTGTAATCTCGGGGTCGTTGGTTCGAATCCGACAAGAGGCTCCAACGTTGATAGGGTGTCGCGAAAAGGTAAAGTTGTCGCAAATGCGTTTTCTGAAATAGTGACAAGAATTAGGGCAAATTCCAGAGTGGCCAAATGGGGCAGACTGTAAATCTGCTGTCTTTCGACTTCGGTGGTTCGAATCCATCTTTGCCCACAATGTGTTGAAAAAGAGAATGCAAACCAGCCTTGATAGTGTGAACTTTTGGGAATACTGTCTCCGTTTGTTTGCAAATTCTTTATGTAAACGTATTGCGGAAGTAGCTCAGTTGATAGAGCATTAGCCTTCCAAGCTGAGGGTCGCGGGTTTGAGCCCCGTC
>JAFQUE010000069.1 GCA_017408685.1 Bacteroidaceae bacterium
GCATAACCTGCGGCTATGCTACGTTTGACCTGTTGCTGCAAAACTCGTCGATAACAAAAAAGGTCATTGACTCGTTTTGCTCTTCGCAACCCAAACGGTATAACCTGCGGCTATGCTACGTTTGACCTGTTGCTGCAAAACTCGTCGATAACAAAAAAGGTCATTGACTCGTTTTGCTCTTCGCAACCCAAACGGTATAACCTACGGCTATACTGCGTTTGACCTGTTGCTGCAAAACTCGTCGATAACAAAACGTTGTTTTGTCATTCTGACAACCGAAGGGAGGAAGAATCTCTGTCATAGGTCTTTTATGTCTAATGCTTAATCAATCTGAAGCAATCTTTTAAACTCCGCTGTAAACCTTGGAGGAGTGTCAATATTATGAGTGTTAAAATTACCTTAGTATTCATACATTAGTGTCTTATTGTTTTATAATTCTTAAATGTGCTGCAAACCCAGAATCTTTGTCACTCCAGTCAAACGTGTCTTCATGCTTGACTTTTTTAAATTTACTTTGTATCTTTTTATTTTGTTTATCTTTACAGATAATGTTTCCATTAATATCAACATAATAATGCATAACAGATGTTTCATCCTCGGGTAATGGCCCCATAAGCTGTTTAAGTGCTGTTGGATTTGTTCCTGATATTAATGCGAGGTTTTGGAAATATTCTTCATTATGTTTAAAAACCATAGTTGTCTTTAATTTGTTATTGCTAACAAACTCAATAGTAAATTTTATTGAAAGCATATCTAAAGCGCTTGTGAGACCGGTCTTTTTTGTGGCATATATTTCTCCTGAATATATGCTACCACTCGTTGGATAGTCCGATACGTTTGTTGATACTGATTCTCTTTCAAAGAATGATAAATCAATATTGTCTTTAGGATTCAGTACGGCGTAAAATTCGTCATTTTCAATTCTTATTATTGTATCGGACGAGTATATACGGATATCTTTTATATCGTTTGAACTATATTTGTAGCAATCTAAATCACAACTGATTCCTGTTTTTGTGAAATATATATTGTTTGTTCCGAAAATAGCGTTGCTATAAATCCTTAAAGTATCATTATCCCCAATAAGTGATATTTTGGACAAATTCTGATTATCTGATAATCTGTAAATTTCTCCTTCGCAAGATACGTTATTAAAATAATTGTTTGGATTGTATACGGTTTCAATATCTTTATAAACATTATTTATATACTGTTTCGATACAGTTGTGTCAACTGAAGCTTTAATGCAGAAGTTGCTTTCTGGCTTTGGATTAATAAGTATAGATGTGTCGTTAAATAAATTAATACAAAGTATTATGCTGTCTTCCGTGTTTTGATAGTAAATAAATTGCTCATCTTTGTTTTTAAATTTAAAGTTCTTCTTTTTAGAACCAAATACGGCATTTGAATAAATCATTAGTTGTTCTTCTTGAAAATCTAAGGCAATATTTGATAAGACTGATGAATCGTTGGTTCTAATAATATCTCCGTAGAATAACTTTGATGATAGAGGATACTGCTCATTATTACATGATTTAAACATTATAGACATTGCTAAAATAATCGCAAGTGAAAGAATATGTCTCATGAAAAGTTTCATAACTAAATATTTATGAGTTTGTGCATTGACTTATATTATTGATGAACTAGTATTATCATTTTTCTCTGTGTGAGAAATAAACGAGCAAAGTTTTTTATATGAGTAACAATACCAATAAATCAACGCAAGAGCTATTGGAGTATAAATTAAGAGTGGAAGCCACATAGCATTACCAGAACCTTCCGATAGAAAATTTAAAAAGTTAGATAAACCTAAAAAATGGAAGATTGCTCCTAAAAACAATGCTCCCCAGGTTGTAAGTGTAGAAATCTTTATAAACTTCTCATTATTTTTATACTCAAAGAGTAATTTTCCAATGTTTATAATCCAAACAACACAACAAATAAAAGCAATAGCAGATAAGATATTTACAAGAACACCATAACCAAATGCAGTTTCAATTTCAGATGAACGTGATACTATCTCATCGGACATATAACCATTATCTATTGCGAATTGTGAAATAGTATGGATATCTTCTCCCAAATAAGGGGAATATGTAGACGTGTAACGTAAATTGTCAATGTTAGAAAGTGTTTGATTTACAAATTCATCACCACTCTTGTATAAAACATAACATAATAATAAAGAAAATAACGGTACGAATATAACTCCGTTTACTTTACCCTTCAGTTCTGAATGTTTGTTTGTAACAATGTAACGTAATAGAAAAAATGCAACGATTGATAATAATAATTCCATAGTATTATAATTTAAATGATTGTTAATAAAGTCATGAATTAATCCCCTATATATATATTGTTAATTTTAAGAACGTCGTTAATAGACTTATTAAAGTTTAGCAAATTGTCTACTGCTTCACCTAAATGCAATGTTTCATTATATATCTCAAAGACATATAATCTATTACCAGAGAATATTCCTGAGGATTGAATAATTATAGCAAATTTGCCATTACAAAGAAGATTAGCAAATCTGTTTAATGAAGTTTGTTCCGTTATAGTACATACACTTCCAAGTTCATAATTTTGAAAGTTTGTATTCAAAATTTCATCATTTTCCCAATCTTCAGTTATTCTTACTATTGCATTATCACCCAAGTGCAAAATATTATTATTTTCATCAGTAACAACCAAACTAAAACCATTAATTACTGCTAAATCAGCTCTAACTAATAGTTTGACTTTTGTGTTACCCCCGTGCAACTTACCATGAAGAAATATTTGATAATAAGGTTTATCAAACCCTCCATTCTCATCTGGATAAAATCCAATCTTCCAATTACCGGTATCTTGACATTGTCCATAAGTATTTAAAGGAGTAGAGAATAGTAAGATCAACACTAGAACAAATAAATACTGACTGGAAAATTTTATAGCTCTATCTACCATATTCAATTTACAAATTATTATTATACACTTAATTTATAGGGAATAATGTAATGATTTGTTTTTCCCTCTTAATGTTTATAACTTTATACTTTTATAAAATTTCTTTTGTTTTACCTGACAAACCCGTTGATTTGTATTGTTTTCCTTTACATGCAACTAAAATTGTAATTCCTAAAATAATGAAAAAAAATATGTTACCATTTTGCTTCTTTTTTGCGCCACTACAAGTCTCCGAACTATGGCAGTTAATAAAGGGTATAAAAACAAGAAAGACGTGAGACTTGTTGCCTTACGTCCATCAATCTGAAGGTATCGCCAAACACCGTAACGGAAATGAACTGTGAAGAAACAATATTCCCACGCCGTGAATATATACGTAGGCAATACGCAGAACGCGCATAACCGGTATATACAACACAGAATGAGCATTGATTGCTTCGGTCCTCCGTTTAAATTTGGCGATTTTACAGATTTGGACTTAAAACAAAATGCTTTCTTGCGTCAACAGATTTCTCCCTGCCGACATTGCAAAAATAGTACAAACGAGCGAAACTCAAATTTATTTGAAGGTTTCACAGCGAGTGCAGCCTATTTTCGCACAGGCAAATATATACATTTTTTCACAATCAATGCTCTTCTTGGAATATTATTTCTTCTTTAATATGGAGATAGATTATTCCAAAATATCACAGAAATGTAAGGCTCCGGAATGAAACCATAGTGCTTTTTTAGTTCAAATGCCATAAATCGGAAGTATTGTAGTGGTTTGGGATAGACAGAAGTATATGGATGACAGTTTCGCGGTTTTTGAGATGCTTGACTTTAGCCCCTTCGGCTTTTAAGCAAGGCTGATGCCTCGGGCTTTTAAGCAAGGCTGATGCCTCGGGCATCGACCGTTGGTTCGCTACGCTCCAGCATGACAAACGACATTATTTCTATATCGTTTGTGACAATCATTGCGGTAAACCGCGAAGATTTTCTGCACTTGCTGTGAAAAATATTGAAACATGTTTCATATTTCTTGCTCGTTTGTGACAATCATTTTTTAATTTTGTGCCAAATAAGTTATGTGTATGAGTGACAAGGACAAAATCTATTCTCCCGAGGAGGAGAAACTGAATATAATTTCGCACGCCGTGGGTATTGCGGGTGCTGTGGCTGTGGGTGCTTATTTCATGTATATGGTAATTGCCAAGGGGGGTGACGCTTGGAGCATAGCGAGCATGGTGCTTTATATCTTTGGCATGTTGGGGTCTTTTGTATGCTCTACAGCCTATCATTCATCAAGGCTGGGAACAAAGGCGCGCGGTGTGTTGCGCAAGTTCGACCATGCTGCAATCTACTGGTACATAGCCGGGTGTTATTCGCCCATAACCCTCATTGCAATGCGCGATGTCGGTTATTGGGGGTGGGGTATATTCATCTTCTGTTGGCTCTGTGCCATTGTGGGTACAATTGTCACGGTGAATACAATGAAGAAGCATAACCGCATTGAAACGCTGTGCTATGTTCTCATGGGTTTGACTATTGTTGTGGCTATGCAGCAGTTCTACAATGCTGTTCCGCTTGCTGTTTTCCTGTGGGTAGTGGGCGAGGGCGTGGCATATATAATTGGTGCCGTGCTCTACAGTCTTCACAAGATAAAGTATATTCATTCAATATTCCACCTGTTTGTTCTCATTGGAACATTATGCCACATGATGGCTGTGTGGAAGGTGCTTGAGATTATGTAATCCAATTGCCGAGTGCGGTAGAAAAAGAGATACTTATGATTAAGGTACACGATAAATATCCGTTGCTGAAGCATAATACTTTCGGTATTGAGGCAACTGCAGAACGTTTTGTGGAATTTTCAAGCGCCGAGGCTCTTGTCGGCTTTCTCAAAGAGGGCTTTTCGGGCAAGTCACTTGTTATAGGCGGTGGCAGCAATCTGCTTTTTGCCGGTGATTTTGCGGGTACAATCTTTCATTCAAGGATAATGGGGATTGAGGTGCTTGGCGAGAGTGAGAACGATGTGCTTGTGCGTGTGGGCAGCGGCGTGAACTGGGATGAGTTCGTGGGCTACTGCGTGGAGCAGGGCTGGCATGGACTCGAGAACCTCTCGCTCATTCCCGGCGAGGTGGGTGCAAGTGCCGTGCAGAACGTGGGTGCATACGGGGTAGAGGCCGGTGACCTCATTGTGAAGGTCGAAGCAATAGAGATTGACGGTGCCTCTCCTTGTGTGTTTACAAATGCCGATTGCGAGTATGCCTATCGTCATAGTATATTCAAGGGTGCCGAAAAAGAGAAGTACATTATAACGCATGTTACATTCCGGCTCAAGAAACATGCCGGGTTCAAACTCTCATACGGTAATCTAAAAGAGAAGGTCGATGAACTTGGCGGTGCAACACTTGCCAATGTGCGAAAGGCTGTGTGTGAGATACGTAGTGCGAAACTCCCTGACCCGGCTGAGATTGGCAGTGCCGGCAGTTTCTTCATGAACCCGGTTGTAGCCGCTGCTGTGGCAGCGAGGCTGAAGGAGGAGTACCCCGCAATGCCGCAGTATCCATTGGCGTGCGGTGATGTGAAACTTTCTGCCGGTTGGATGATTGAGCAGTGCGGTTGGAAGGATACACCGCATGAGCATGTGGGTGTGTACCGTCACCAGGCACTTGTGGTTATAAACCGCGGCGGTGCCAAAGGCGGGGATGTGATTGCTTTTGCTGCGGCAGTGGTTGCTTCGGTAAAGGAGAAGTTCGGTGTGGAACTGAACATGGAGGTGAATGTAATAGAGTAGGGCAATGAAAATTACTTTTTTGGGAACAGGAACATCGACCGGAGTGCCAGAAATAGGGTGCAAATGCGAGGTTTGTACATCGGCAGACCCGCGCGATAGTCGTCTGCGCTGCTCGGCGCTGGTTGAGGAGGGCGATACCACAATACTCATAGATTGCGGTCCCGACTTCAGGCAGCAGATGTTGAATGCCGATGTAAAGAAAATTGACGCTCTGCTCATGACCCACAAGCATTTTGACCATCTTGTCGGGATAGATGACCTGCGCCCTTATACACGTGACCGTGAACTGCCGATATATGCCGACCGCGAGACCGAAATGCAGATTCGTTCATTCTTCCCATACTGTTTCGGCAAGGTCAAATATCCCGGTGTGGCGAACATAAGGATTTGCCCGGTGGACCACAAGGTGCCGTTCAAGGTCGGTTCAATAGATGTTGTCCCATTACGCGTGTTCCATGGCATGTTGCCTATAACAGCCTATCGCTTCGGGCGCTTTGCATATATTACCGACATGAGTTATATTGAACCGGGTGAACTGGAGAAACTCAAAGGTGTTGAGGTGCTTGTGATTAATGCATTGCGTTACTCCAAACCCCATAAAACGCACCAGACGGTTCTTGAGGCATTGGCCATTGTGGATTACATTAAACCGCGCGAAACATACTTCACCCACATTATGCACCACATTGGTCTGCACGCGAAGATTGAGAAGTGCCTGCCTGCCGGGGTACACTTGGCCTATGACGGGTTAGTGGTGGAAATGCCATAGAGCATTATATACTCGCTTCACTGATAATCCTGTTCCTTCTGTTGCTTGTGCTGCCTGTTACTCTTGTCGGTAGCGGGTGGTTATAGCATGTCCACACAAGTATGGCGGTTGCCATTACACGGTCATCGTGGTTGCCCTCTACAGCCCCCATCTCCTTGCCGTTCTCCTTGAACTCATAGAGGTCGAGTTCATAGGTTGTCTGTAAACATCTTTCAATGTAGAGGTTATCGCGCAGAGCCTTGATGAGGAAGTTTATTACCATAGGTTTCGTTGAACTGTTAGTGTGGAATCCCCAGCGCCGCGGGCGTCCCTGCTTTATCTCGGTTTGTGATGTACGGCAGTAGAGGTTGCTGTAATGCCCGGCAATCTCGTTGAGTATGTACTCGAAGTTGTTCCCTTCTGTGCCTTCCGTCTCAAGCGTGTTTGCCTCTATTACCAGCAGGGCATTGCCATAGGCGCGCGCAATATCCACGGCTTTCCATGCAAGTTTGTCATGCTCTATGTGCCCGTGCCAGCACGCCGCAATTTCGGGTACTCCGCCTTCGAGCATTGCAATCCTGTCGGCTACAACAATACATGAATAGTCGGCCTTGCTGCCTGTGCCGCCAACATCGACGGTAACGATATACCTGTCGCGCAAAAGGTTCTCCTTGTCGGGCATTAGCCACACGCTAAGGCAATTTTCCTCTTTCTCTCCTGCCGGTGCTGCAATGAATTTGCCTTCTGCTTTCCGTCCCCTTTCCGCTTCGCTGTACATGATATCCCCTATGAAAGGTGGGGGAACACAGTTCTTGCGCATGTTGTTCACATAGGATATCTTGAATACCCTGCGCCCTGTGCTTTGGAATGCCTCTTGCGGCGTCGAAGGGAATTCGCTGTAAAGGCGCCATTCGTCGGGCATTTCGCGCCGTTTGTCGCGGTACCATGCAATGGCTTCCAATGTGGCGCCTAAAGAAAACAGGTTCTGCTCATATTCATCCATGCTCTCAATGAATGAGCCATAATCGGCTTCGTCAATGGGTTTGCTGTAGAGGTCTATGGCGAACCAAGGTATGAATACGGGTGTAAAGTTATTTCGTTGCTCAACGGCGTCAATCCACGTGCGGTGGAAGAAGTTTCCTACTCCCTTCGCAGTGGATTCCATCACCTTCATTGTGTATGGTCCGCTGGCTATGGAACCGAAGATTGACTGCACAAGGTCCTCGGGCTTGCGCCCTTGCGTGGCTTTCCACAGTCCAACCTCGGTGAGGTGTGCCATGCTTATGTCTTCGCTTCTCAACGAGTCGGGTTTCTGTGCCGAACCAAGGGAATAGCGACTGTTGCTGCAACTGATTACACGTGTTTTCTGTGCTCCCTGGTAGGGTGCAGTGGTTACTCGCTTGCCTCCTGTTGCCCATGCAGGGTAACGGTTTATTACCTTTGCAAGCATTCCTGCTACAATGGATGATTGTTTCTCAATGTCGCCACAGATGACACTGTTCCAGTTGCGCTTGTGTACAAGTTGTATCCACAGCATGTAGAGTTGTGTGAGTGTACTCCCGCCCCATTGGCGTGCCTTAAGCAGAATTATATCTATAGGTTTCCCCTGCGTGCGCAGGCTTTCCATCGCTTTCAGGTACACGCGCTGTGGGCGGTTGAGCGTGAAGGGGGTGTCGCGTCCTTTGCCTTTGTCCGAAATTGTAGTCATGGTGCGTGCCCAGTACTCGAAGTCGTGCTTTATGCGTGTGAGGCAGAATTCGAGCCAAAGACGTATTACAGTGCGGTCGTTCGCCTCCTTGTTCAATATTTCTGTTATGTATCTTTGGGTTCCCAGTTCCGACAATTGTTTTATTTTCTCATCCTCGAGCATACCGGCGGGGAGGTTTATTTTCTCTATCGGGAACCCCTCAAATGCAGTCCATCGCCGCTCGATTGATGTTGACCCTTCGCCGGTGATGGGATTGTAAACGGCTGAGATTTCTCCCAGCCGTCTCTTGTTCTCTTTGATTATCTCTTCTTTTTTCATGCTCCTCATATTCCTGCCAAGTTTGTGGGGCGTATGCGCACCTTGTTCCTGTTGTAGAATTTTGCAAACATCTGCTGCACGTTGCTGTAGAGCGCGCTGCGCAATGCAATGTTAGTCTGTGCCATTTGCGGCTGGCGCAGTGTCAGCCACAATACGGTTATCTCATTCACAAGATAATCGTTCAGTGCCTGCTTAAGCATTGGCAGCAAATGTCCGCGGCTGTTGTCGTGGCTTTCAAATGAGAATGTGATGTATTCTTCATTGACTTCGCATGCAATATAAGGGAAACGAAGAGCAACAGCAGTCACAAGCCCGTTGGCTGCCTCTGTGGCAAACGCAAGGAGCAGTTCTTTGTCGTCTTTGCTGCTTTGTATGGTGTCGGCGTCAAGGTCCTTACGTTTTGCCGACTCTCCCATGTAATAGTTCCTTAAATCAATCTGCTGTTGCAGTTCGTTCCACCTGATATGTATAGTGTTTTTCATAGTAAGTCTCTTTCTACAATTCAATTATGTTATCCTTGCCGTTCGGGTCGTTTGCAGGGCGGCTGCGTCGGCACAGCAGTTCGCGCATTCGCGCCATCTCGCTCTGTGCCTTGCTCATGTGGATGTTCGCTTCGTCGGGTTTAACGGTCAACATCCAGTATTGCAAGGAGCGTGAAGTTGCAAACGATTCAATGCATTCCTTCAGTGCCGTTACAATGTTTACAGGGCAGTTGTGCGGTAACTGAAGGGGTATCTTCATTAGCCATCCGTTACTGTCTTCGCTTTTCATGAATTCCGCAGTACATGGAGTAAGGTAACGGCTTATTATGCTTGTTGCTTCGTTTACACTCTCTCCAATGAACCTCTTGAGAATTTCCGCTTCGTCCTCTGTGGCGTTTACAATGTCGGTGAAACGTTCCGGTATTCCGGCCTTGCTGCGGGCCAGCGCGGCATATCCGCTTTCGTCATAGACACGCCCGGCAATTTTTCCCCCGTCAATTATTATATTAACCTCTTTCATCTCTTTTTTTCGGCAAAGATATATGCATGTTGCTGTGTCAAGGTTGCTGTTTTGACATTACGTTTGTCATCCCATTTTTTCATGCCCTTGCCATGTTGCGCCCGTTTCTCCTTTCGCGCAGGGTCTTGTAGACTATGCCGCGGAATGTCTCTTTGTCTATGTAGAACGACGGTGCAGGCTCCTCTATGATATTCTCAAGTACAATGTACTTGTAACGCGCATTGACATTCTTTACCCTTGCCTTGTAGCGGCGGTATATCTCCTTGTACATGGCAATTTTGTTCTTGTTTGCAATGGGCAGTTCCTTGCCGCGTATGAGCAGCGAAATGAAACGCCGTGCGTTTTCGAACGATACGTAGAACCGCGGTGCACTGCTCCTTGTGGCTTGTTCGATTATTTCACTCAGGGAAGCGAATGGTCTTGTCTTCCTCATTTCCTTGAAAGTTCTGTAGAACGTGTCTACGATATCCTGTCTGCGTATTTCGCGGACAGAATCATTAGATGTGTTTTTCATACTGCTTTTTTTAGACCACAAAATTATAGCCAAAAAATGCTAACGATTTGTTGATTTAACACTTTGTTATCAACAAAGGCAGTGAAAAGGGATTTTATTTTTCAATGATACCTGTATGCGCGTACCAATATATGTGAGGGTGACTTTTGAGTCATCCTTAATCACATGTGCTGTCTGTGCCCAATCTCAATTAATTTTTCTCTAAATGTCATTTCAGCAACCTTGTCTGCCATTTCCTGTTGTTCCTTTGCCGCTGTAAAACAAATTTATATATGGAACAAAATTTTATGAACTTGAAGAATGGACCTCTCTATAATGAGAATGAGTCCGCTTATGCTGAAAGGCCTCATGTACCAGCCTGGCAGAATGAGGCAGAGTCCCCACATGCTTACTTGAATATGGGGCTTAAGAGAATCTTCGGTGAGGATTTCTCCATTGATGACCGCATGTCGCAGGACCTGTTGCTGAACTATCTGTTCCAGAGCAGGAAGGAGAACGAGCGTCTTAAGGATGTGCTTGAGAGTGACCCGCGTCTTGCACAGTTGCTGCTTGACATGATTAACGGGAAGAGGAATGCGTCGGGTGCGGTAGCACGTTACTTCGGCCGTTCGCTTATGGAACTCGATGAGAATTCACCCGAGTATCAGGAAATGCTTCTGGCCGATGAGGAGCGTCAGATGGAGGCTGCACGCCTTGCAAACGACCGCGAAGAGTATGAGAGCAACCTGCGTGAGAGCCGTCCGGTAATCGAGGCTTTCTGTAACGAACATGGCTATGATGTCGCCGAGTTCATGGACAAGGTGTGGGAGAACATCGTTTTCCCAATAATGGCAGGCAGATATACCACAGAGGTGTGTACGGCGCTTGACCATGCCCTTACATATGAAAAGGATGTAGAAGACGCATTCGCTGCCGGTGACATCAAAGGGCGCAACACCAACATCATGCGCATGAAAGGGGATTTCGGTGACGGGTTGCCGAAGGGCATGTCGAGCGTGGCACCTGCAACGGAACCAAAGCGAAGAGGCAATTCCCTCATAGAGAAAGCACTGAACGCGTAAAACAATTATCATTAACCAATAAATAATAGAATTACTATGAGAAAAATCATTTCTTTCATGAGGGAAAATCCTCTGTTTGTTGTCGTCTCATTGGCGGCAATGGTACTTGCTTTCTTCTGCGACTCTGACGCAGCGCTTCTTTTGGCTGCCGTGAATGTCGTTCCAGGGGGCAGTCCTAAACCATCGAACGGCATTGGCGGCCTTGCTACACAGGGTGCGGGTGAGGCGACAACCGTTTCCAATGCCCGTGAACTGGGCGAGAACTTCATTGACGCCGATGTCGATGACCAGATTATTGGTGTTGCCAGTGATGAGAGTATCATTGATACCATCAAACGCAAAATCCGTCGTCAGGTACGCGTAAGTTCCTTTGAGGTCGACCACTATCTCATCGACGACAAACGCTCCAAGGCATATACCAACGAAACCTACACGGGTATAAATGCCACACGTGCAGAGATTCCTTTCTCGACAACCGGCGAGAGGAAAATCTTCCAGGAGTATTACACTGCAATATGCAAAGGGGTGAACGGCTACGATTCTACAGGCCAGATTGAACTGCCCGGTGTTGACCTCATGCTCTTCTTTGTGGGCAAGAACAGTACAACCGAGGCTCCCATTGCCATGGCAGTGAACGGCCCGAAAGTGAATGCAAGCGATGACTATTGCGTTGTGCCTACAATCCCTGCCGGTACCGAGATTATCCTGCTTTCATCGGCGGCCTATGAGACACAGAAGTTCATTGCTCCTTCTACCATTGTACCGGTACCCGAGCGCATGTATCTTCAGAAACAACTCTGCAACAGCATTGTCAGCGACTATTTTGCCGCGCAGAAGAAACGCATACCGTTCAGTGAGTCGCAGATTGCCGAGGCTGTATTGCGCCAATTCCGTCTCGAGAGTTGCCGTACTGCATGGGTTGGCCAGCCCGGCAAGTTCAAGGTGCAGGCAATGGACAATGCCATGGGGTACCAGTGGGACTACTTCTCAAAGGGTATACGTTGGCAGTTCAAACGCCAGTACGACCTCTCGTCGAAGATTACTTTTGCCGACCTAATCAACCTTTCAATGGTGAAATTCACCGGTTTCAATTGTACTAAGAGGGCTATATGGCTGTTGGGCAAGCAGTTGCTCAATGACATCCAGAAGATTGACCTCACCCTTCACAAGAACATCAGTATGCAAGGCGACAAGGTGTTCGGAATCGAGTGTACAAAAATCCACACAGTCTTCGGCGATATCGACCTCATTCATGACCCGACCCTTGACGCGCTCGGCTATGCCCATTGCGGCGGTCTCATCGACGAGAACGGTCTTGTGCGCTACTACATGAAGAACGAGGACGCCAAGACCGAGAATGTCGATGGCGAGGAGGCAAAACGCGAAGTGGTAATGACCATTGACTGTCTCTGCCTCAAAGGTTACTCCCACATTTGGGTGAACGGTTCTGCTGCCGAGAGTGACATTCCGGGTGCTTCGCACGTGACAAGTGCCGCAACACTTCCGGCGTCGCCCGAACTCAACGATGTGGTCGTGCTCACGGCCGACGTTAACCACACGGTTAACGGAACCCAGAAACTCTGGTTCTCAGCCGGCAGTGTCGTAACTTACAACGGTACTACCTGGGTGGAATACACGGGTGAGATTCTGGTGTAAATGTATAACAAATGTGTGAGGGTGTGAGCGACCTTCATTGTGAGGTGCCCGCAGCAGTCTGTATATTGCTCATGGACTCCGGGCACCTCTTCTTTGGAATTTTCTAAAATAATCAGTTATGAAAAAAAGGATTACTTACGAGATACATGGACAAATTGAGCGCAACAGTTATTTCAGGATAGGCAAGGCGCTTATAAGAATAGAGTTTACGGGTGGTGCAATCAATTCCACCGGTGTCTATCCTGCACAGTACACAACGGACAATCCCCTTTTCCAGCGTGCCATAGAGAATAGCGAGGCTTTCCTTTGCGGGGAAATAAAACGTGGCAGGGTAGAGGCCGTAGGCGAAGAAAATGCTCCAACCGCCGCTGTGGCAGAGGACGGGAACGCTTTGAATGTTGTGAGTGATGTTACCAATATGCAGCAGGCACGCACAATCCTTATGGCCGAACCATATAATTGCACTCTGTCCGAACTGCAGAACAAGAACGCTGTAAAGTCGGTTGCACAGGAAAAGGGTGTTTCATTCCCCAATTGGCTATGATTGCGACAGATGAACTTGTCAAGCGGGTCAGGCGCCTGCTTAACGAGGCCGAGGAGGACACGCGTCTTTCACTGCTGTCCGAGGATACACGTTCCATTGGCGAACATATAAAAAGAGTGCTTCCACAGGCTGTCGCGTTGGTGCAGAAGAACAAGGCACCGGGTACCGGTAATGTGAACCCCAAGAGTCTTGACGCAGGGAGTACTGTAATTGTCGACTGTGGCGACGGTACAGGACAGCTCGTGCTCCCCGAAGACTTTGTTTCATTGGTGTCCCTGCGCCTTCATGGGTGGAAACGCCCATGCTTGCAACTGCATGCCGAAGGGAGTGCCGAGGCATTGGCACAGCACAACATACATACACGTGCAGGGGTATGCCGGCCTGTATGCGCCGAAGGTGTGAATGCCGACGGTTCAAGGAGCATAATGCTCTCGCCGCTTCCTGCTGTTCCGCGAGTCGACCATTTTGTGTATGAGGCGGCATTCGATTCTGCCAAAGGTCTTGCGGGTTGCGACTCAATTCTTGCCGACGCAGTGACCTATTATTGCGCGGCTCTTGTGTACAGCGTATTCGAGCGTCAGGACCAGGTCAATGCTTTCATCTCGCTCGCTACGCTATTGTGTAACGGTAAAAGTATTGAAAGGAGATAATGATATGAGTGTAAAGAGTATTGCTTTTGCAAAGAACGGTGATACATGGGAGAGCGTTCCCATTGTCTGTAACGGTGCCGACATGAGATTAAGGGTTCACAAATGTGGTCCCTATCCGGTAGATGTGCTTGTGAGTCTCGATGGAGTGGAGGAGTATATAAAGTACGATGACTTCGGGCTCGATGAACTCAAAAGCGAGGTAACGATAGAGGGGGCAATCCGCGGGCAACATCTCAAGTTAGTTTCCCGCAGTGAGTTCACACTTCTCAAATGTCTTGACGTGTGACTTATGGATACATTGAAATTGACTGTTACCACATTGCTTGCCAATGTGGCAGGGTTGCTTTTCCCCATAAAGGACGACATATATGGTCTGCTTCTGCTTTTCACCGTGAATTTCGTGGTGGGAATGCTTGCCGATGTCTGCAACCGCAGAGAGTGGAGTTTCAGGAAGGCTTTCTGTTTCTTCCGCGACGCAGCCATATATTTTGTCATGGTGGCCTCAATATATCTCCTGGGTTATCTTAAGGCCGAGGAAGAGGTTGCTGTACATTGTGTTTCGTTCATGATTTATGTGGCGATATATTTCTATGGCACCAATATACTGCGTAATGCACGCATGCTTACGGGTGAACGCAGTACATTGTTTGCTGTACTTGATTTCCTCTATTATCTTCTGAGCCTGCGGGTGATAGAAAAGAACGAATCCTTAAAGAGTTATTTCGAACATGGAAGGAAAAGCAAGAATATGGTTTAGCATAGCAGTGCTAATGCTGTGGGGCTGCCGTTCTGCCGATGAACGTGTATGTGTTGCCGGCATGAGTGTAGGCTCCAGTACCGCTGCACGCCTTATGCATGACAGCATATACATAAAGGACAGTGTTTTCGTGCGCGACAAGGCCGACACGGTATTCTTTACAAAATACCGCACCCTTTACAAAGAGAAGGTCATAAGGGATACTCTTCATGTGTGTGACACTCTTTACACCGAGCGTGTGGTTACAAGGTATGTCGGGCGTGAGTCCGTGCGTTGCGGAAAATGGTGGGCGTGGTTGCTATTGTTGTTGCCGTTGCCGCTGCTTTTGCCGCGTGTTTCAAGATGGTTACTAAAGATTTTCAAGAATGCATAAGATGTTTTCATTTAAAGGCATGACAAGGAACAGCGAGAACTTGTTGGCCGAGGAGGGGTGTTGTATCGAGTTAATGAACTTGAGGGCAAAGGACGGAACATTTGTTCCGCTTCCTCGCCCCAAGGAGGTTGCCGTACTCGAAACTCTCTATTCCAAGATGTTCTGGCATGAAATGACGCAGCATTATCTCTGTTTGACGGATGATTCTTCGGCAACACTCCATCTCTATGACAAAAATTGGAACAGAGTAGCGGGCGCGAATGGCGAACCGCTGTTGTTCGATGAACTGCAGAAGGTGCTCAATGTGGAGTTCCATGGTTATGTGGCATGTTGTATTACCGAAACCGGCATTGTATATCTGTTGTACAACGACGGCTGTTACTGCTATTTGGGCGAGCGGCCGCCAATGCCCGAATTGGAGATTACGCTTTCCACAAAACTCTCGCGGATAATAACGGAAACAGCATTCTATGTTTCCACCACCGATAATTTCCAGAGTACGTGGCGTTATAATGCGAAAGGTTTCTTTGATGAGGCCATATCATCCTTGAACGAGTTGGGATACTATATTGACCGCGCCATATTCAAATTTGCCCTCAGGGCCTATGACGGTTCATATATGGCTGTATCTCCTGCAATATATGTAAGTAACGAAGATACCATAAACAGTATAGGACGTGACGGTTACAACCTTATTGCAAAACCGGCTTCCGGCGGTAATCCGTCAACATATGACGTAGGGGCTATCGGGTTCAAACCCAAGTTCTCTTTCAATGGACTGGATTTGAGCAACTGGAAGAATGTCATTGTGGGTATTGATGTCTTTACTACCGGTTCCATCATGGGAAAGAAGGTAAAAGCACTCAAATGGAGGAAACGCACTCTGGGGACAACAGGTTCTGAACATGTGGACTATGAGGCCTATGTAGAAAAGGATTTCGATGATTTGTGTACAGAGATAACCGACGCTGCACATTTTTATAAGATTGCCGAATATGACCTGGCTGGCGAACTTGTCGATTCACTGGAAAACGTTTCGCAGACAAATCTGGTGTTGCAGCAGGCTCTGGAGAACGATGATGTCCGTTATACCTCCATTGTTCCTGAGTGCTCATACATGTTCAACAACAGATTGCATGTGGGGTGCCTGAAAGAGTATTTCTACAAAGGGTACGGCCCGCAGTTCCTCAAAGCGGTACAAGGCGACCGTAAAACCGTGGAGCAGATTACCGTTATGACCAGGATAAATGCTACAGGCGGAACATCTGCCGTTGTCCGTAATTACAATAATGTCGAACTTCTCTCCAACGACGGCGGTTATGAATTGCCGGCTTTGCTCTCTTACCCCGATGTAAGGGCATTCGAGATGTTTATATGCCTGAACACAGGCACTCAATTCCTGTGCAAGACATTCCCGTTGACACCCCATCGTTTCCTTAATCAGGCCCAGTATCTCAATAAGTGGACTCTCGGCTACAGTGTAACAGTAACCGCCAGCCTGTCGGGAACGGCGGCATTGTCTTCATTGCGCGACGAAGATGTGGTGGCTATGTTCTCGGGGCGCACCGGAACCCATCAGCTCGTCTATTCCGGGAGTGCGTCAGCGTGGATGTATAACGGAAGTGTCTTTACTGCCGATGACACGGTAGGGGTCAGACTTGTAGCGAACCGCAGTGACCTGGCCGATGGTGATACTATCGTTTTTACCATCACGGTCTGTGCCGAAGATTCCTCCATTAAGGATATCCGCAACATTTCTGTCGACTCCTCATGGACCATCCTTGACAAGTCGCCCGACATGAGTGAAACCAATCCTTTCGAACTCAGGCAGAATGTACTCAAGGTCTCGGCGGTAGACAATCCTTTCTCGTTCCCGCTCCGGTGTACATATACACCGTCGCAGGGCAGCATAGTGGCGTTGGCAAGCAATACGGTTGCATTGTCGCAGGGACAGTTCGGTCAGCACCCGCTCTATGTGTTCTGCAATGACGGAATATGGGCCATGGCGGTAGATGTGTCAGGTACTGTTGCCTACCTTGCGTCATACCCACTCTCCCGTGAGGTATGCGTGAACGGTGATTCAGTGTGCGGTATCGATGGCGGAGTGGTTTTTATGGGCATGCAAGGTCTCATGCTCTTGAGCGGTGGAAAAATCAGGAAACTCTCGGGTATGCTCGATGGAAATCCGGAACTTTTCCGCCGAATAATGCAAGACGCTACTGTCGCAAAGATATCTTCTATGATGTCCCTTGAGTGCGCCGCTGCCGATGATTTTGCCGCTTTCATGAATGGTGCCGTAGTCTCTTATTTGCCTTCGCACAACGAACTGTTCATTGCCAATGAGAAGTACGGATATAGTTTCGTCTACTCTTTCCCTTATGGTACATGGGGGCATGTGTCGTTCGGTGTCAAGGGTTTCGTGAGGAGTTATTCCTCGTTTATGATGTTCGTGCACGAAAATGGTCGCTCGCGCGTCATGAATATGGAAAATCACGATTCCGGTGACAATAACGTGCTGCTTGTGACGCGTCCGCAACTGTGGGGGACAGAATTGCCCAAGAGAGTTTTACAATTCATGCTGCATGCCTATTCAAGGCCACCTGAAAGAAAAACTGTTTTTCTTCCCTCGCTGGCCTGTTATATGTTCGGCAGCAATGACGGCGTCAACTTCAGGCTTATTGCAGGTAGAGAAACCGAAAAGGAGACCAATGACCTGAGATTCCCGTATTTCCCTACACAGTCCTATCGTTGTTTCATGTTCGTCGTCTGCGGCGAAATGTCCGCCGGCAGTTGGATAACCGGAATAGATATTCATGCCGAACAGGCGTGGAGCAACAGGTTAAGATAATAGATAAGCCGTCACATGCACGTGACGGCTTATCTATTATCTTAACTCTTGAGTTCCCTGAGCAACCTTTTGCGGTGTTTCTCGATATATATGCTGCAACGTATGAAAACCAGGAACGCGCTCATGAATAATACGGTTGCAATGATGTATCTGAAAATCATCGTCATGGTTCCTGCCATAATTGCAACGCATGCCAATTGTATTGAAATCAGTGTACTTGCCTTCATTTTTTTTCCGTTATCTGAAGTTCCAAAGTATCAGTCTATCCTCCTCGCTTGTTGCGCTTCCTGCTGTGAGAACAGCACTGTCTATTATCCGTCCTCTGCACAGCAGTGCAACACTCCCTATCTCGTCGTTTTCCCCCGAGACATAATTACTGTTGAATTGGATTGTGTAGCCGTTGTGCATGGCAGCCCTTCTTCTCTCTTCAAGGAATGTTTTCACGTATCCCAAATTCATGTATTCTCTTTTTATTGAATACACTTCGCATACGCTGTTACGCCTTTCTTTACGCCATGCCGGGCAGTAACGTATGTAATCGGTCCACTCACGCAATTTTTCTAATGCGCATTCAAAAATTCCTGTAATGTTCTTAAAAATCCTGCTTTTCATAGTCTTCACTTTTTATCCCCTGTTCTCTTCTTTATGATATTTTTTTATTTATCTTATTTAAAGATTATTAAATATGGCCTATTTTTGCTTGTGTTGCCAGAATTTGCTATATTTGCGCCATGCGACCTGTTTATGCCGTTTAGCCTTCGATTGCTGCAAATGTAAAGCCGTTCTTTTTGAACGGAGTTGCAGAATGAACACAAATGGCTGTTTTTGGGAATGTTTTTTTAATTAGATACTATTGTAAAACCTTATTAAAACTGATTGTTTATGGATAAAAGCATTAAGAGCAGAGTTATAGAAGTGCTCAAGTACAAAGGATTGAATGTCAATAGAGCGAGTAAAGTCCTTGATATACCACAGCGTACACTCAACCGCCAGGTCAATGAGGGCGGTAACATAAGTATGGAACTCGTGTATGCAATACTGAACAATTTCAATGAGATTTCTTCGGCATGGCTCGTTGCCGGTGAAGGCAAAATGCTTGTGGGCAAGGAGAATGTACGCCATAATGGAGTGCCTTTCTATCAGGATTTGCCTGTGAGTGCCGGTGTCCGCGATACGTTCGACCCGACCCATGAGTCCCCCTCTTCATACATTTCGCTTCCTGTAACGAATGCCGATTTCTATTTCCCTGTATCGGGGAACTCCATGGAACCCGAAATCAATGACGGCGATATTGTGGGAGTGAAACGTGTTGAACGTAGCGAGGGCATTGTGCACGGTTCGGTATATATGCTCGTGACTAATGATAACAGAATGATTAAGCGTTGCTATCATGATAACAACGACCCCGACCTTATATGGTGTGTATCGCCAAATTATCCATCTTTCCCCATCCACAAGAATGATGTCTGTGCATTGTATAAGGTAGTCAATAGAATTGAGAACCTTTAATGACCGGTACAATGAAGAAATATATGCCGGCAATCATTATTGCGCTGTTCCTGTCATTGCTTTCCATCACTCCTGCAGCAGCGCAGAAGAATGATGTGAAAATAGAGACGTTCTTGGTTTCTTTACGTCAGGAACTTATGACTGAGAGTGATTTCTTTAAGGTCAACTCGGTCAATCTAAAGGACAATGTTGTCGTCATAGAAGCCGCCGCGATAAATGCTGCAGCGCCGGCCGATGCGGTCTGCGATGTTTTGACTGCAGCAAAGAAGTATGCTATTGCAAATCCCGGACAGGTACCGGCCGGTAGGGAGGAAGTGCTTTCTGCCATGGATAAGACCGGAATGTCGTTCAGAATGATTATTGCCGATAGCATAACCGGCCGTAAGCATAATCTTGACTTCACCGCCAAGGAATTTGCCGGTTTCTACATGATTGAGGATATCGGTAAGGACCCCAAAAAGATGGTATCCTTGCTTTCATATCTGCCCATAGAGAGGGTTGTGACCATGCTCAACAGTTCTTCGGGCGGCAATGGAATTTCCTTTTCATGCGAGGGCGACAGGTTCTATGTGATAATGGCGGTGGACAGCAGGCAGTTCCTTGAAATGCAGAAGGTATATAACCTTGACAAGACGGTTTTTGTATCGGCAATGAGCCAGGCTGTACTTTCATTGTTCAAGAACGACGAGAACAGCATGACAATCCTCAAAATGGTCCATGACAATGGTTACAAGTTGGCATTGAGGATAACATCTCCAGGTTATTCGCCGATAGTGTTGGATGTTGAATAGTTGTCGTGAAAAGGAAAACTATTGGCTCATTAATGAAAATGCATGCATGCTCTATTTGCACTAATATTGCATAGACTTTCGCAGGGTAATCATTCCCTGACTGAAAAGTGATTTATGGTGTTTGTTTGATGGTTGTGCCGGGAGTCTCCCGGCACAACTTTTTTCTTCTTTCCGTACCGCAACATCTTCACTCAATTCCCCGTAGCGTCTGTTGCAGCAGGTTGTTGATTTCATCGTCCCCGTTTTCCCGCTCCTTGTTCAACTTCACCAGAAAGTCGGCGGTTGTTTTCAGTGCCTGGTTTATTGTTCCCGGGTCTTCACAGTTTATGGTCAGTTTCTCCAATCTTTGAATAAGTCTGTGGAACAGACTCAATGTCTCGTTGTGTACATCGTCGATAGTGACGTCGTTTTTTTTCTTTTTTATCATAGTATATTATTTATTCGCGAATATAAATCCATTCCTTCCATTCAAGGTTGCTGTAATGCCAGATTCTTTTTTTCGGAGAACTAATGTCATTTCAGCAACCTTCTTCCTGCATTGTTGTATTTCTTTTGCAGCAAAAAAAGGTTATGGGTTTATCAACATTACTCACAGGGCTCAACGGTGCGTTGGGGCTCTATTCTACAATGAAAGGAATATATGATTCCACAACAGGTCCTACACGTCTGCAAGGGTTGAGAAAGAAGGCTCTTGCCGAGGAAGACGGCTGGTACAGAAGAAACTATTATGGTAATTATCTTGACAGTTCTGCGGCACGGGCGGCAATCAAGAGGGTAGAGAACAGCTTGCGTAGGTCAAACGAGCAGAACCGCGCATACAGCGCCATCAATGGCTCAACCCCGGAACTCGTCATTGCGCGTAACGAACAGGACTTGCGCTCCATGGAGAATGTAATGTCCAACATTGCGTCAAACGCCGATGAACATAAAATGCGTGTCGACGCCATGCATAGGCAGAACAAGATGGCAATGCTCAATGATGAAATGAATGACACAAGGAACAATACCCTGAGAGGGCAGAATCTCTTAGGCACTGGTTACAATCTTTTGCAGAGGGCTCTTGCAGGTGTGGAGTGGGGTCGTGAAAGACACGATGACAACAAAGACAACACTAATGAATGGTAACAATGGAACGTTTCATCGATTACGATTACCTGAAGACGCGCATAGGCAAGGCAAAGGCCAATGCAGTCCGCCGTCTCAATGAGAAGATACGTAAACATGACCTGGCCGCCATACTTGGCTGCATGCCGGGTGTCATTACTTCCAACGATGACGACCTCCGTTTCATGGTTGCAGCAAAGCGCTTGACCGACTATTCGGGCAAGATTGCCAAGAGTACACTTTTTGTCAAGACAACCGATGACAGGAAAAGTCGCGGCTGAATATACTAACAATAGAAAAAGCATTTAATATGAATACTATCAACAAGACAGACAATTCTGTTCCCCTCAATGCTGTGTCATTGTATGGACCTGATGAGGAAGAGAAAAAGAAGAAAAATAATCAATCGGCCCGGTTGCAGCAGACATCCTCGCAACTTGAGGTCAAGAGCCCCGAGTTGGTTCCGCCAGGTTCGGCAAAACCGGTGGACTACAGGAGAGCCAGGGCCGATGTCGCCGGAATGAAGACACGCTTGAACAGTTATAGACAGCAACCTCCCGGCAAGGGAAAGAACGAGAGTAAGTTCTACGAGACATTTAAAGAGATTGTCGCTCCCAAGATGACTCCCGAACGCCGTATGCAGATGTATGTAAATTCCGAAGAAGCGCTTGAAACGGCTCTTGGAGGTTCATTCGGCGAGGATATCAAACAGCGTTTCAAAGTCAAGCGGCAGGAGAGTGAAGAAAAGAGTGAGAATGAATACCGTAACAGTGTGTCTGTTATAGGTGGAAATCCCGAGTACGGTATGTACAGGGCTGTGGAGACCGATGACCCGATAAAGGATATCGAGTCTACCATTGCCGAGACCGACGCAACCGAATTGGCCAAGCGCATTGCTCCACTCGCAAGACACAGTGGTCTTGAAATGGAAGAATATGTGAACAGGAATGTGCTTCCAAAGATTTACAAGGATTTATTCAATGAAGTCATAGCCGAAGAGAAACCCAAGAGCAGTGCCGAGTATATCATAAGATCTTCGCTCGGAAATTCGGTCGTGGGAAAACTGGGTCAACTGAGCCGTGACCTCATGACCGGCAGTACTACCCATACAGAACTGCAGAACGAGGCTATGTCAAGTTATGATTCCGGCCGCATTGAAAACTTCGTTTCAGGAATAGGTTCTCTTATTATTGACGCTCCCGTGTTCAATGCCTTGGGTATGGTTGCCGGGAAGGCAATGGGTGGTACTGCAAATCTCCTGACAAAAAAACTTTCCACAAAAATCCTTTCTTCGAAACTCGGTGAAGGGATGACACGTGCTACAGCCGACAATATGGCCCAAAGAATCATCTCAAATCAATTGAGCCATAAGATATTGCAAAGTTCCGGTAGCCAAGGGCTCACTTTGGGCGGCTACGACGCTTTGAACAGTATGGTCGATGACATTCTGTTAAAGAATGATGTAGACGCGGGCAAGGCTGCCGGCGCTTTCGGTAAGGGATTGCTCACAGGAGGTGTTCTCGGTTTGGTAGGTGCTCCGCTGCGCTCTGCAACCAAAGGGTACACCGGAGCCAAGAAAATGCTTGCTTCTGCCGGTGTGCTCAGTGCCGAATCGGCTGTGTTTACCGCAAGTTCCGAAATTGAAAAACTGAAGCACGGTGTCGATATTGAACCGCTTGACATTGTAAATGATTTTGGCGAGAGTACCGCAACACTGCTCGTCATGAGAATGACCCATTGGCGTCCCAAGGGCGCGGGGCTCAAACTCGGTACCGACGGTAAACTCAAGAAAGGCTTCACGCTTTCCAATTCCGAGAAGGCCGAACTGCGCGAACTCAATGTCAATCCTGAACAGTTCATTGCAGCAATAGAAGAGGAACTCAAACTCCCCTCTTTCGGTGGCGAGAGGTCACGTTATATCAGGGAAGCATATACATCTTTGATGACCAATGACAAACTTTCAGCCGCAGTAAAATCGAAACTCTTGTTCCTTGTCGAGAATAAACTCACTTCAACACCGCCAATCCCATTCGACTTTGTTGCCGACAAGAGAAGTGACGGAAAATGGGAGATAGAACTGCGGGACGCAACGGGCGCGAGACTTGTACATGAAGTTTTTGACCATGCAGGGAATGCCAAAAGTTATATGATTGTGCATGCGGCAGAACTACGCCGTAACAGAATTGCCACATTCGAAACGGAACTGACATCCGGTCTGCGTTCCGAGAACTTTCTGCGTCATGCAGGATTTTATGCCAAAAAGAGCGGTATAAGCATAGACGACATCTCAACTGCAATCTACAAGAAGAGTACAGGCCAGGAGGTAAGTTATGAAGAACAGAAGATTGTCGATGACATACTTGAACGTTCCTCTTACGACGAGGCCGGAATGGTCCAAATGCTTTATAACGTGCGTCGTAAAATAGAGAAAAAGTACGGTCTTGAAAAAGGTACCATGTTCATTGATATACAACAACCCTTCTTCAGACTTACCCAGGTGCAGAACAAGGCTCTCGACGAATATGAGATTGTTCTGCGCGATGAGGTGGACCGCCTTAAAAGTGGCACTGAAAAGCGTCGTTCATTGCGCCTGCTCAAGCAAGGTCTTGAAAGTGAATACTTCGGCATGACGAATGAAGAAGTAATCAAACGCGAAATCCAGGACCATTACGACTGGGTTGCCATTCGCGACGCCGACCGGGTGGGGCTATGGCAGGAACCCGTACCTTCTGCTCCGATACGCCCCATTTACATACCGCCCGAAGACAATTCCGGCTATGTGTGGAGTTATGGCGAAGCTAAAAATACAAAGGAAGACATAGCGCGTTATGCCAAGCGTGCACAGGAGATAGGCGACAAGTTCAATACAAAACTCAATTTCATATACGATGAACGTGAAATCAAGCGTCCGGACCCTGAGGATGTCAATGCAGTAATGGAGTATAACAACCAGATTGTTGCCGAGGGGTGGGTCCATAAAGGTGAAGTCTTCATAAACCTGCCTAACGCCAAGAATGTTGAGACTGTAGAAAAGACTGTGTTCCATGAGACTGTAGCCCATAAAGGCCTATTGGGCGTGTTTGGCGACTACCTTTATGATTTTCTTGAGGATGTCTATCGCAAGGCCTCGCCCGAGGTTCTTCGTGGAATAAACAAGATAAAGACGCGTTACAAGAATGTCGACTTTTACACTCTTATGGAGGAGTATCTTGCCTATCTTGCCGAGAATATAAACACTACACGCGCCGAGCGTACCACGTATAACAAGATAAAGGATTATATCCGCAGCCTGCTCATAAGGATGAACATATACACCGGAAGCAACCGCCAGATAAGCGAAACCGAACTCTTGCGCATTATGAAACGTCATGCCGAGTATATGCAGAAGGGAACTGCGCCAAGTGAATACATGCGCGATGTCTTCGGCAGTTTCAAGTCAGCTCATCATTCAGCAGACGCCTATCATAACCGTGCTGCCTACAATGAAGGAATAAAGTCCAAGATTGCTCAAGGCAAACTGCTCTCCTCAACCCCCAAACCCTTCAGGCAGGTCAAGGAATTCATGTACTACGAATTTTTGCCACCTGAACAGCAGAAAGCAGTGCGCGAACGTTACGGATATACCGACGAGCAAATGCGAAGTTATACCCGAAGGGATGACTACAAACTTGATGATGATTTTTGGAACGAGTACCGGCCTGTCGGGGAAAAAGCAACCTCCGGCACAAGGGGCGAGGAAAAATGGGAGCAATATAATCCTTTGGTCAATGCAGGCGTCAATCCCGCTGCTCCGCGTTACCGCATGCCCGATGACCTCTACAGGGCCTATGGCGACATGGATCTTCTGAACCCCGAGCGCCAGGCTGCCGAGAAACGTAATCCCGACGCTGTACCTGTGCTCAAGGACCCGTTCTACAGGTCGCTGAAAGCCAATTCACCGGCATATTCGTTTGTCTATGAACATTTGCGTGAGTTGCCGCTTGAGAAATGGGACGCCAATGACTACAAACTATGGGACACGCTTGTTGGCATGGCCGAGAATGGCGCGGTGCGTTTTGCACTTAAGGATATTGTCACCGACAGCAAGTTCCTTGAAGATTATCCCGAATTGGCGATGGTTCCTGTGAAGATATCAAAAGAACTGCAGGTTCCGGTAATGTATGACAGTGAGAACAACAGAATACTCATTGACAGCAGGCTCTATCTCTATCCTCAGTCAAAGTATTATATTAACGCAGCTTTGCAGGGAGTGGCCCACAATTTTGAAGAACGTCGCAAATCGGTATCCCGGCAAGTCGAAGAATTCAACACCCGTTTCAAGGAGAAGTATGAGAACGGGATGACTTTTGCAAAAAAGATAACAGCCATGCGCAAGAATATCCCCGGTTTCGACGCAGGAAACTCCATTGCCCAATTGTTCAAGAATGAATACGGTTTCATGCCCGAAGAGTTCCTTGAACGTTTCCCCGAGATGGACGACTACCTGCTCTATCGTGTTACGCGCGGAATGAACGGCATGCTCGACACTGATCTCTCGCCCAAGGGAAGGCAGGAGAGTGAGGCTGCCATAAGCAAGAAGATAGGAAAACACCGTAAGTTCTTCTGGGGACCGGTAGAAATTATAATGGACGCCGCCGGAAGTGGTGGCGAAGGACCTTTGCGAGTGGTAAGCGGCAAGGAACGTGAGAATGCCGAGATACCTTCAACAGGTCTCGATATGTCTGAAAAGGAGGCGATGTTTTTGAAGGCTTCTCCGGAACTGTTGAGGTACTACGGCATTCCCGACCCCTCAAAGAAGAAAGACCCTACCGGTTGGGAAGAATACAAACTCATTCTGGAAGAAAGAAAACGCAAGGAAAAAGAGGCTGAAGAGAAAGAAAAGGAACTTGAGCGCGAGAAACGCAGGCTTGAAATAAACTAAAAAGCAAAGTGAATGACAATGAACAAGTTTTTGGACAAGAGGGTGAAGGCAGTCGCCAACGGTCGCAAACAGTCTGTGGGGAGGGACAACGGTACAGCCGTTGAATTCCTGGCCGAGTGTGCTGCATGCTGGAATGCTCTTGACGAGGCACGGCGCAAATTGCGCCGCAGCCTCATGTACAGCTATGGCGACCAGTGGGGCGATTATGTGACCGACCCCGATACCTTTGAACAGATAACCGAAGGGGAACTCATAAAGAAGAACGGCAAGGTTCCGCTCAAGAACAACATGATAGCACCTATCCTTAGCAATGTCGACGGTCAACTGAGGCAAAACCTCATGCGTCCCGTATGTGTGGCCCGTGACCAGGCAGAAAGCAAGTTAGGGGAGATGATGTCAGTTGCCATAGAGTATGTACACGACATAAATGAGATGGAAGAACTCGACGCCGACAGCATGCGAATGCTTCTCAATGGAGGCATGACTGCGCAGAGAATAGAGTATGGCGTCAATCCCTCCAAAGAGCGTCGCGATGTGTGGGTCTATTCCGTTAACCCGTCACGTCTCTTCTTCAATACCAATCTCGAGGATGTGCGCATGTGGGACCTCACTTGCGTGGGCGAACTCTTTGACCTGCCTCTCGATGACGTGCTTGCCCACTTCGGTACCACACCCGAAAAAAAACGTCGCATTAAGGAAATGTACGGTAACGTGTCGCAACCGCTTTTTGCCGGCAACCGTGCCATGCAGGGCGACGAATCAAGGAACCTCTCCTTCTACACGGCCTCCCGCACCGGGTTGTGCCGTGTAATCCTTGGTTGGAAACTTGAATCGCGTGATTCGTACCGTTGGAACGACAACAGCAACGGGACATGGGGCTACATGCCCTATGACAGCACCAGCAAGTCAATGTTCGACGCCGAGAACAGACGTCGCATTGAAGAGGGTGCCGCACGCGGACTCGGCAAGGATGAACTGTTGCTTGTGGAGTATGAATTCGCCACCGAACGTTACTGGTATTACCGCTACATGACCCCCTATGGCGATGTGCTTCAAGAGGGAAACAGCCCATATTGGCATGGCGAACACAACTATGTGCTCCACCTCTTCCCGCTTATCCAAGGGCGCTTGGGTAATTTTGTTGAGCAGTTCATTGACCAGCAGCGTGCCATCAACCGCACGGCAACACTCATCGACTTCATACGCAGCACGTCGTCAAAAGGTGTGCTTGTGGTCGATGATGATGCTTTTGAGAGCATGTCGCGCGAGGAGGTTATCGACGAGTATGTGCGCTACAACGGAGTGCTTTTCGTGAAACTCAAACCCGGGCAGAGCATTGACGGTGTAGTGCGTCAGTACAACAGCACTGCTGCCATTGCCGGCGATTTTGAACTGTTGAACCTGCAGCTCAGGCTCATAAACGAGATTTCCGGCGTCAACTCCGCCATGCAGGGACATGCGCCGAAATCGGGCACGCCGGCTTCACTCTATGCGCAACAGATACAGAACTCGTCACTAAATCTCAAAGGGTTGTTCGATGGTTTCAGGAACTTCCGTCGCCGCAGGGACAGCAAGGTGATGAAGACAATACAGCAGTATTACAACGAGGCACATTACATTGACATTGCCGGAACACAGTACAGCGATGAGGCCAAATGGTACAACCCCGACAAGGTGCAGAACAGCGACTTTGACCTCACCATCGCCGACGGCTACAACACACCGGCCTATCAACTGGTGGCCAACGACTTCCTCATGGACCTCTTCCGTGCCAAGGCAATAGATGTGAAGACTATGCTTGAGAATAGTTCCTATCCTTTTGCCACAAAGATTCTCGAGGCTCTCAAACGCAACGAGGAACAACTTGCCAAGGGTGCTCCAATGGAAGGTATTCCGCCCGAACTTCTTGCCGGCACCGCCGGTGCCGGGCAACAACTGTCGCCCGAAGCGATAACCCGGGCAATGACATCGCAGCAGGGAGCCGCCGCTTCTGCCGCCGAACCACCGGCAACCGGAACAATAATGCCGGCGACAGGCGCGCTTCCACAGCCGCCGCAGCAACAGGAAAAGGCGGGTGCCTTGCCATAGCAATCCACCCCTGTAGAAAGAGCAGTCAGGCGAAGAGTAGAAACCTTCCCTTGGCTGCTGTTTTCTTTTATATTTTTATTATCTTCGCGTTGGATTTTTATGACACCCATTATGACCCCACAAGAACGTATACTTGAACTGCGCCGTCAACTGCACGAGCATAACCACCGTTACTATGTGCTCAATGCACCGGTAATAAGCGACTACGAATTCGACATGCAGCTCAAGGAACTGCAGCAATTGGAGGCCGTGCACCCCGAAATGTACGACCCCACCTCTCCCACTTTGCGTGTGGGCAGTGACATAACAAAAGAGTTCAAGCAGGTGGTGCACAAGTATCCCATGCTGTCGCTCGGGAATACCTACTCCAAGAGCGAGGTTGCCGAGTTCTATGAGCGTGTGAAGAAAGGACTTAACGAAGATTTTGAAATCTGTTGCGAACTCAAGTTCGACGGCACATCAATCTCCCTCACCTACATCGACGGCAAACTGGTACGTGCCGTCACTCGCGGCGACGGCGAGAAGGGCGATGATGTCACAGCCAATGTGCGCACCATACGCACCATTCCGCTCATGCTTTCAGGCAACGGTTATCCTGCCGAGTTCGAAATCCGCGGCGAGGTTCTCATGCCTTGGGGTGTCTTTGAGCAGTTGAATGAGGAGCGCGAGCGTGGCGGCGAACCACTCTTCGCCAATCCCCGCAATGCCGCTTCGGGAACACTCAAACTTCAGGACTCCTCAATAGTTGCCAAGCGCAGGCTCGACGCCTATCTCTATTTCATGCTGGGCGAGCAACTGCCCGCCGAGGGGCACTTCGAGAACCTTCAGGCAGCAGCCTCTTGGGGTTTCAAGGTTTCCGACCTCACATGCAAGTGTCGCACGCTCGACGAAGTGTTCGCCTTCATCGACCGCATGGACGTAGAACGCAAGAACCTGCCTTTTGCCACCGACGGCATTGTGCTCAAGGTCAACTCCCTGCGTCAGCAGAAGAATCTGGGCTACACTGCAAAATCGCCACGTTGGGCAATTGCATACAAGTTCCAGGCCGAACGTGCACTCACACGTCTCAACGAGGTCACCTATCAGGTGGGCCGCACAGGTGTGGTTACTCCGGTTGCCAATCTCGACCCCGTGCAACTTTCGGGTACAGTCGTAAAGCGCGCCTCGCTCCACAATGCCGATATAATAGAAAAACTCGACCTTCACATAGGCGACATGGTATATGTTGAAAAGGGTGGTGAGATAATCCCTAAGATTACAGGTGTGGATGTCGATTCCCGTTTCATGATAGGCGAGAAGGTACGTTTCATTGAAAAGTGTCCCGAGTGCGGAACCCCGCTTGTACGCGTCGATGGCGAGGCCGGAAACTATTGTCCCAATGATGTTTCGTGCCCGCCGCAAATCAAAGGCAAGATGGAACATTTTGTATCCCGTGAGGCCATGAACATTGACTCCATGGGCCCCGAGACAATAGAACTTCTTTTCAACTACGGTCTTGTGAAGAATATCGCCGACATATATAACCTTTATGCCGAAGACCTCATGTTTCTTCCGCGCCTTGGTGCAAGGTCGGCCGAGAATATTGTCGCAGCAGTCCGGGCTTCCCGTGCCGTTCCTTTCGAAAGAGTGCTCTTTGCCCTTGGCATACGCTTTGTGGGTGCAACTGTAGCCAAAAGACTTGCCCGCGCATTCGGCAACATCGACGCGCTAATGTCGGCGACCATGGAACAACTTACTGCCGTAGATGAAATAGGCGAGCGCATTGCAGCAAGCGTAATATCTTATTTTGCTTCCGAGGCCAACCGCGAACTGGTTGCCAGGCTCAAGGAGGCCGGTCTGAAGTTCGAACTCGAGGAAGAGACGCTGCAGGCCCGCACCGAACTGCTCAAAGGGCAGAGCATTGTCATCAGCGGAGTCTTCACTCACCATTCGCGCGACGAGTACAAGGAGATGATAGAGAACAACGGCGGCAAGAACGTTGGCAGTGTGAGCAAATCTACATCCTTCATACTTGCCGGCGACAATATGGGTCCTGCAAAATTGGAGAAAGCCAATAAACTGGGTGTGCGCCTTGTTGGCGAGGATGAGTTCCTTGCAATGCTAAGTGCGGAATAATCCATTGTTAAATGTTCAAAGTGAAAAGATAAAGGAAGAATTTTTTTTAGTATATTTTTATAAAATATATACACCGAAATAGCGGAAATTAATGTAATTTTGCACTCCGGAATCAAAAACTGTTTGAATCAAATAAAACACAACATATGATGCGAAAGAAATTCTCAGGTATGGGCGTTGCGCTTGTTACGCCATTTACAAAAACCGGCGATGTAGATTACGCTGCTTTAGAGAGACTTGTGCAAATGCACATCGATTGCGGCACAGCATTCCTCTGCGTTCAGGGTACAACCGCCGAGACCCCGACATTGACATTAGAGGAAAAACGCGAAATACGAAAGCGCATCATAAAACAGGTCGACGGCCGCATGCCCATCATGCTTGGTGTCGGCGGCAACTGCACCCGCGCCGTAGCCGATGAACTCCGCAACGAGGACCTCACAGGCGTCGACGCAATACTTTCTGTTGCACCATATTACAATAAACCTACCCAGGAAGGTATCTACCAGCACTACAAGGCAATATCACAGGCAACCGACCTGCCCATATACATGTACAATGTTCCCGGCCGCACCGGTGTAAACATACTTCCCTCTACCGTGGTGCGTGTTGCGAACGAATGTCCCAATATAGTCGGTTACAAAGCCGCTTCGGGCAACCTTGCACAGGTGAAGGAACTCATTGCGACAAAACCTGCCCACTTCGATGTATTTTCGGGTGACGACGGTCTCACTGTCGACATCATGGAGGCCGGCGGCGTTGGTGTCATCTCTGTGTTCGGCAATGCTTTCCCCAAGCAGATGACCAAACTCGTGACAGCAATGCAGGAAGGTCGTGTTGGCGACGCACGCAACATACACGTGCGCTTGAACGAACTTTTCCAACTCATCTTTGTCGACGGCAATCCAAGCGGTATCAAGGCCCTTATGGAAATCCTCGGCATGCTGGAGAATAATCTGCGTCTGCCGCTTGTTCCCGCTTGCGACGACACATACAGCGACCTTCAGCAGGCAATAACATTCCTTTGATTTTATGGAGCGAATAAAGGCGCTGCTCGACGAGAAAGTGCAGCAATACAACCGCCCCGATTTCATTGCTGACGACCCCATAAGTTTTCCCCATTCGTTCAAACGGAAGGAGGACATTGAGATTGTGGCCCTTCTGGCCTCAATAATAGCATGGGGTAACCGCAAGATGATTCTCCGTTCGGGTAACCGCATGTTCCATGAGATAATGCAATCCCACCCCTATGACTATGTCATGAGCGGCGAGTGGGAGACGCTTGACGACCGCATGAACATACACCGCACATTCTTTGCAGCAGACCTCAAATATATCTGTTGCGGGCTCAGGAGCATATATTCAAAGCATGGTTCCATGGAACCGCTCTTTGCCGGTTGCTCTACCTGGGACGGCATAGATAACCTGCGCCGCGAACTTGCCGCGGCCAACGGCGGTGTCGCCACACGTCACATAAGCAATCCTGTTCCCTCGAAGGGAAAGCCCGCGAGCGCATGCAAGCGCATGCACATGATGTTGCGTTGGCTCTGCCGCAAGGACGGAATCGTCGACCTTGGAATATGGGACAGCGTTCCCCAGTCCCAACTGATGATACCCATTGATGTGCATGTAGCCCGCACAGCCCGCACCCTTGGCCTTGTGAACCGTAAGCAGAACGACCGCCGCACCGTTGAGGAACTCACAGCCCGTTTGCGCGAACTCTCGCCCGACGACCCTGTGCGTTACGACTTTGCCCTCTTTGGTGTGGGTGAGGCCGGCGACCGGCTCGTCGGCAACAATGTTGAGTGAATAACGTGTAATGTCGTTTACAACATCGACAATACGAACAGTTAAAGGTTCCCTTAGTTCCCTTTAGACCCCTTAATTAACAATAAAATGGCAAAAATTACAAAAGAAGACGCGTTGAATTATCACGCAGGGAAACGCCCCGGTAAAATAGAGGTCGTTCCCACTAAACCATATTTCACACAAACCGATCTTTCATTGGCATACTCCCCCGGTGTTGCCGAGCCATGTCTCGAAATACAGAGCGACCCGCAGAATGCCTACAAATATACCGACAAGGGAAACCTTGTTGCAGTAATCTCCAACGGTACGGCAGTGCTCGGCCTTGGCAACATAGGCGCTGTGGCAGGCAAACCCGTGATGGAGGGTAAAGGTCTCCTGTTCAAGATTTACGCCGGCATTGACGTGTTCGATATCGAGGTCGACGAGGAGAATCCCGAAAAGTTCATCGAGGCAGTCAAGGCAATTGCCCCCACGTTCGGCGGTATCAACCTCGAGGATATAAAGGCTCCCGAGTGCTTTGAAATAGAACGCCGCCTTAAAGAGGAACTCGATATCCCCGTAATGCACGACGACCAGCACGGCACAGCCATCATTTCGGCTGCCGGCCTGCTCAATGCCCTTGAAGTGAACGGCAAGAACATTGCCGATGTCAAGGTCGTTGTCAACGGTGCAGGTGCCGCGGCAATATCATGTACAAAACTCTATACAGCCCTGGGCGTGAAGAAGGAGAACATCGTCATGCTCGACAGCCGCGGTGTAATCAGCACCGAACGCACCAACCTCACTCCCGAGAAGCTTGAGTTCGCAACAACCCGCACCGATATCCACACCCTTAAAGAGGCAATCGACGGTGCCGATGTGTTCCTTGGTCTTTCAAAGGGCAATGTCCTCACAAAGGACATGGTGCGCTCTATGGCCAAGGACCCCATTGTCTTTGCCCTTGCAAACCCCGAACCCGAAATCACATATGAGGACGCCATGGACAGCCGTCCCGACGTGCTCATGAGCACCGGCCGCAGCGACTATCCCAACCAGATAAACAATGTCATAGGTTTCCCTTATATCTTCCGCGGAGCGCTCGATGTTGCCGCCACGGCAATCAACGAGGAGATGAAACTTGCAGCTGTGCATGCTATTGCCGACCTTGCCAAGCAACCCGTTCCCGAGGTGGTGAACAAGGTCTACAAGGTGGGTAACCTCTCCTTCGGCCGCGACTACTTCATACCAAAGCCGGTCGACCCGCGTCTGCTCATCGAGGTCTCCACAGCCGTTGCAAAGGCTGCCATTGCCAGCGGTGTGGCACGCAAGACAATCACCGACTGGGACGACTACAAGGAACACCTGCTCGAGTTCATGGGCCGCAGTTCAAAACTCACACAGCAAATCTATGACATGGCGCGCACCGAAACGCAGCGCGTTGTCTTTGCCGAGGGCGCTCACCCTTCAATGATGAAGGCCGCCGTGCAGGCAAAGGAGGAAGGTATTTGCCAACCTGTCCTTTTGGGTAACGACGAAATCATTGCCAAGGTGGCAGCCGAGAATGGCCTAAATCTCGAAGGCATTGAAGTTGTGAACCTGCGTCACCCCAACGAGCGCGAGCGTCGCGAGCGCTATGCAACCATCCTTGCCGGCAAACGCCAGCGCGAAGGCTACACCTTCGAAGAGGCCAACGACAAGATGTTCGAACGCAACTACTTCGGCATGATGATGGTTGAGACAGGCGAAGCCGACGCATTCATTACCGGTCTTTATACCAAGTACTCCAATACCATCAAGGTTGCCAAGGAGGTCATTGGCATGCAGGAGGGTTTCAGCACCTTTGCAACCATGCACATCCTCAACTCAAAGAAAGGAACCTACTTTGTTGCCGATACCCTCATAAATCGCGCTCCCGAACTCGAGACACTTATTGACATTGCCCGCCTGGCCGAAAAATCGGTACGTTTCTTCAACCGCGAACCGGTCATTGCAATGACATCATACTCCAACTTCGGCAGCGACCAGGGCGGCAGTGCCGAGCGTGTGCGTAAGGCCATAGCCTACCTGCACGAGAAGTACCCCACATGGGATATCGACGGCGAGATACAGGTAAACGTTGCCATGAACAGTGAACTGCGTGACAAGAAGTACCCCTTCACCAAACTCAAAGGCAAAGAGGTCAACACCCTTGTGTTCCCCAACCTCAACTCAGCCACATCATCTTATAAGATGTTGCAGGCCCTCAGCCCCGACGTGGAAATCATCGGCCCCATCCAAATGGGATTGAACAAACCCATCCACTTCATTGACTTTGAGAGTTCCGTGCAGGAAATCCTCAACGTAACCGCCGTGGCAGCAATTGACGCCATGGTGAACAAGAGGAAGTAAAAAGGGGAAATAATGTATTGCGAAGATAACTCTAAAGAGTGTATCCTTCATTAAACTACATCTATTTATTCATCTCCTACAGTACGAGGGTGACATCATAATGGTCACCCTTTTTTACACCGTTATGTGTGAGACATCTATGAGTTCCTACTTGACAGAGATAGTTTGAAAGTTTAAGGCAATTATGAAAAATAAAGGTATAATAACTGCATTTTGCTAAAATTATTATACCTTTGTACAACAAGGGTTATTTGAGAGTATTGCTACCGCAAACCGCAGAAATTCGCACGATTCCCAAATCGTTACCACGCTCTTTTCAAAATAACATCAAGTGTATATTCTTCAAACGATTATATCAAATCAATGAAATAATAAAATATAATTAATTGTTTTGAAATCTTGGTAAACAGAACTATTTTTGCATTAAGTCAATAAAAATATATAAATGTTTAACACTTGAAAATAATTTTTTTACGAACCAGACAGTGATTTTTTTCTTTATGAGAATATGCCAAAGTGGATGTATTCTCAAAAGAAGAACGTAAATAGAATGATATCACAGGAGTATTTTTTATATGAATAATTTGTATTTCCTGTAATATTTAGATTTTTGCTTCTTATTCTCACATACCGAAACCGCCAATTTCACACCGAGAATAAGCAAAGTGGGAATCTGCGTCCAACGTTGGGCGTAGATTGTCCATGCTTATCGGGTGGAGGGTTACTTGGCGGTACCTGGTATGTTGATAGGCAATAGTGGACAGTTTACGTCCTTCTTGTTTTCTTACATACCAAAACCGCCAATTTAATTGATATCCGCAAATGTTTGCGGCATCTAACAATTATTTCACCCAAAACAAAAACTATGAAAAGATTAAAATCGACGCTTGTCCTTCTGGTGACAAGTCTGCTGCTATGCACACAGGCATTGGCAGACATCATACAACCTTCAAAAACATTACCACAAAATGGCAAACCCGAATATCTCTATTTTATTGAGAATAAATCAGGCTATTATGCAAGTTCTACAACATCTCCTGTCAATGAAGGAGATCCCGAAATCGGGCTTTTTGCTTTTTATGCTGTAGATAATATTGAAAATGCATACTATATATATAGTTATTATGCGAAAAAATGGCTTGTGTATGATAAGGCCGAGAGTTATAATAACGGCCATGGATTTGTAAAACTCAGTGACACCCAAGTTGCAGATTGTTACTTTAGACTTAATAACTACACTTCCGAAAATTATGATATATCTCCTTATACAACAGAGGGAAACGTTGCGGAATTCTACCTTAATTGGTATGAGAGTCCCTCAGCAAATGACGGCATTTCACTTGGTTTGTGGGAAGATGGCGGAAGTGATGATTTCGGTAGTGCTTTTACATTCTATGAACATAAATTCGTATATGAGGGTCCTGAATGGAATGATTATCCAATTTTCTTTGCTAATGCAGGCACTAAAGGATGGAGTACGGGTCATTCTTATATAGCTTCCCCTAATAATAGTTCTTTCTATCTTAAAGCCATAGTTGAAGTAGATGTTCACTCTACATTGTCATTTTATATACCAGGCTATAATGATGGTGGTAGATGGGAATTATATATAGATGGCAATAAAGTTCTGGATACTAATCAAAATAGTACTGGTTTAAAGGCCTTTGAGGAGTTGTCTCCCGGTTCCCATGTGATTGAGTGGCGAGCAAATAGAGGATCTGTCTATTTATATGATATTGCTATTGAGAAGACACCGTATTTTGAAGTGAGTCTTCAAGAACCCGGTAGCCTTGGAACAGAGATACTCTATAACGTAGATCACTTGAAAGATGTTCGTCGTATAAAGATTAAAGGTCGAATGAATGATGATGATTGGGCTAAAGTCAAAATGTTGGAGAATTTATATACCATTGATTTTAGTGAAGCTGAAATAAATGAAATCCCTAATGATTTGTTCAAAAGCCCCTCTAGTAGTAACTCAAAATTCCCATTTCTGCACAAGGTGGTTTTGCCCGAGGGCCTTGAAAGGATTGGGGATGGTGCATTTCAGAATTCGCATCTAATTCACATTAACTTCCCGTCAACGCTAAAAAGTATTGGCTCTTATGCTTTTGCCGAGTCTAAACTTTTTAATGCTCAAATGAATGACAGTATTACATTTATCGGTAATTCTGCATTTAGCCGTTGTATGTATTTGACTGATGTTCATTATCCGGAATCAATGACTTGGGTACCCGAAGACTGTTTTTGGGAATGCAGTTATATTGTCAACTTTGATATGCATGACAATGTCCATGATATATGTGGTTGGGCATTTTATGGCAACGTAAGATGTAATTTCCGAATGCCAAAAAATCTGTGGCACGTATACAGTACAGCATTTCGTGACACTGCAATTGATTCTTTAATAATACCGGAAGACGTATATATAGATGAAGGTGCTTTTCGTAATTGTTACCGGCTTGAATATGCAGAATTCCCCACATTGTATCACGAGTTTGATAGGAGAGGTTACCCATACGAAGATCATTCACCAATCGATAACTGTCCAAACCTTAAGACTCTTGTTTTGAAGTCACCCACAGTGCTCGGCGGTAATGGTAAATCAAATTTCCTAAACGGTTGCCCGTCAGACGTTGTAATAAAGGTTCCATCGTTCCTTGTAAATTCATATAAACTCGATGAGTATTGGTATAACTACAAGATTGAAGGTTTCAATACCGGTGATATAAAGGACTGGGTGCTCAATGGAAACCTTGTGATGAATGCGCGTGAGCGTTTCGACGGTAAGCCTAACCTTACTATCAACCAGAGCGGTTCAATCAAACTTAACGGCGATGTCGCACAGGTATTCGATTCTCTTTATACTAAATCGTATAATTATTACAGCGGAACAGGCAGCGATGCATTTGCACGTGTACTTGTAAACAACGACGTTACGTCAATCGAAGGAGAGTATAAGCACAATTACTATGTCAGAGGCAAATATTGGTTCTTTGTCTCTTTGCCGTTTGATTTCAAGGTAAGTGATGTCACGGCCGATGTTGAAGGTACAAAATTCGTATTCCGTTATTATGACGGTGCATTGCGTGCTGCAAACGGTGCTTCGGGCAACTGGAAGAACTATGACGATGATGCTGTAATTACAGCCGGAACAGGCTTTATTGTACAGGCAAGTGCCGATTGCTGGCTCACATTCACAGCACTTGACAATGAAAGTAAACAATACGTGGTTTCAAATGAGGAGTTTGTAAAGGCTCTTACCGCAAACCCAAGTGAAAACGCTTCGAATAGCGGTTGGAATCTTGTCGGTAATCCATGGCAGTGCTGGTATAATATACATGCGCTCAACTTCACGGCACCAATTACAACTTATGATGTTAATAACAAAACGTACAATGCATATTCAATTATCGACGATGACTATGCAATAGAACCCAATGAGGCCTTCTTTGTGCAGTGCCCCGAGAATATAAACAGCATTTCGTTCCCCGAAACAGGCCGTCAACTCACAAACGAGATTGTCAACCAACAGAGCGCACCAGCGCGTAAAGTATCAGTCAAAGACCGTCAACTGGTTGACATCCTTATCTCATGCGGCGATACAAATGACCGCACACGCGTTGTCTTCAATGACGCCGCCTCCTTTAATTATGAATCTACATGCGATGCCGGCAAGTTCTTTGCTACCGAGGGCGAATGTCCGCAACTTTATACAATAGGCTGTGACGGTACAGAATATGCAATTAACGAACGTCCATATGAAGGCGGTAATGTTCAGTTGGGCGTGATACTTGCAAAGGACGGTAAGTATACTTTCTCATTGCCACGCTGTAATGCAAAGGAGGTTGTCTTGTTTGATAATGCTACAGGCGTTTCACATAATTTTGCCGATGGTGACTATACATTCACAGCTGAGGCGGGAACATATACAAGCCGCTTTGTACTTGGTGTTTCAAAAGCGTCGGGAACAACTTCGTTAGTAGAACTTGAGTCTGCCGGAATAACAGTTGCAGCCATTAATGGCGGTATTGAAGTGAGCGGTACTGTAGGTGCAGTAACCATTTTGGCTGTTGATGGACGTGTAGTTGCTGAGTTCAACGGTGAGCGCACTGTCTCAGTCGCTCCAGGCACATATATCGTACGCACTGTTGCCGGTACAGTAAAGGTAGTTGTAAAGTAATGATGTTTGTGCTATGAAACGGATAAGATATTTGTCTCTCCTTGTAATGCTGCTCAGCAGCATTACAACGTGGGGACAGGAGTTTAACCCCACTGACCCGGCAGAACCAGGTGTGGCTCCACGCAAACTTACGCTAAAGGCTTTGCCAGCCGATGGAGGTTCTGTGTATGGTGCCGGACGCTACGTCCCCGAAACGACAGTCGGGCTGCGTGTGTCACCGGCCGAAGGCTATGTGTTCGAGAAATGGACCGATACTCAAGGTAATACAGTATCATCGGCCGGCTCATTCAACTTTGTAAAAGGCTATGGCGATGAGACACTGACTGCACACTTTAAGTTTGCGCCTTCAGCCCCTGCCGAGCCTGCCGACCCGTTATTGATACAATACTTCCGTCTTACGCTTGCAGCTGAAAAAGGCGGCAGAGTTAGCGGTGGCGGAAAGTACCAAAGCGGCACAACGGTCTCATTGAATGCTTCGTGTGAAGAGGGCTATGTTTTTGTGAATTGGACAAATCAGGCGGGAGATACTATCTCATCTGCCGGCTCGTTCAAGTATACTACAACTGCTGCCAATGAGACATTGACAGCGCATTTTAGGTTCACTCCTTCAAACCCATCGGAACCGGCAGTTCCCGTATTGCGTCACAATGTCAAGGTTTCTACCGAGGACGGGGGTACAGTCTCTACAACTTCCACACTCCTTTTAGAAGGTGAAAGTTGTACTGTAAAGGCGACGGCAAATGAGGGATATCGTTTCCTTGGCTGGTATGTGGCCGATACTCTGTATACATCGTTGTTGCAGTTCTCATATACCATGGAGGAAAAGGATATACATTTTGTGGCACGCTTTGAGTTCAATCCTTACAGCCCCGGGGAACCGCAGATGCCGGAGGATAACAAGTATGCTTTTTATATGATGACAATCATAGGAAAACCTGGCGATGTACTTGATGTTCCGCTTTACATTACTGCACTTGATACATTATGCGATATGAGTTTCCAATTGACATTCCCGCAGGATATAAAACCCGATTTGTCGAGTGTCTTCATAAATGAGAAGGCAAATGGATACTCGGTGTCATATACGGCGGTAAATGATACCTGTTATCTGTTCTCGCTGTTAGGCGGAATGCTGCCTCCCGGTGATACTCAACTCCTGAGGCTCAAAGTTGATGTGCCTGATGATTATACTACTGGAGTATCGGAACGCACCAAGATTAACCAGGTATCGGTATGCGAGACAGATGGGACGTATCTCACGGCATCAACCCGCAACGGCCGTATTGCTGTATATAAACGAGGTGACACTAACGGCGACAACCTTGTGAACGTGACCGATGTGATGAACATGGTAACTTTTGTTCTTGAAGAGGAGACTGAAGTCTTCATTGAAGAGGTATCTGACATGAATGATGACAAGGTCTTTAATGTTACCGATGCTATGGGCATTGCTACAGTCCTGTTGGAAGAGTAATAACAAAAATGATTGATTTATGAAAAGAATAATCCATACTTTTATGGCGGTGCTGTTTGCAACTGCTGTATATGCCGAGGATGTTTTGCAGGTTGTGCCTTTTAAGGCGCAACCGGGCACAACCTCAGATGAAGCTTGTAGTTTCAGTATTGTAATGAATAATGAGACTGCTGATATATGGGCGTTTCAATTTGATATCCTGTTGCCCGAAGGGATGACTTTGGACAATACCGGTGGCCTCGACCCGTTTGAACTTGGCGACCGTTGCCCATATACTATTGGGCGTGGCGGTGTCAAAAACTGGAAACATACAATTCAATATTCATTCCTGGATGATGGGTGGTGCAGGGTAGTTGTCTTTACAACCGATGCCGATCGTATAAGTGGAAACAGCGGCGAGGTTTTACGCGCATATTATCTTACAGATGACGGTATGCCGGAGGGCGTTCATCCCATACTGATACGCAATTCTGTTCTCACAATATCGGGAACTACGGACTTGAAACCTGATGATTCTTCCTCATATTGTATTGTAGGAGATTTCTCCTTGCAGGCTGGCTTTGCCGATTTCAGTTCTCTCACCGGTTACGTGCCATCTTGGGTCGTAAATTCTCTATCCGATGAACTTGCATTGGCCGAAGACTTTGCGGCACTTGACATCAGGAATGCGGAATCGTTTGGAGGTAGTATTGCATTGCCCAACCCTAATGCTTTGTGCTATGTCAAGCATAGTGCAGTCGTGGAGAATATTAAAACCGGTAACGCTGTCGTGTGTGGCGAAGGTTACTCATGCGAGGAACTGAATCTTTATGATGGTGATTATTGTTTTACATCTGCTTACAATGTTGAATGTCTGTCGGCATCTTACAATCGTGAGTTCCGGACCGGTTTGTGGTCAACAGTTGTCTTGCCGTTAGATGTCAATGAGGCGCAGATGAGCGCACTTGTGCAAAGTGGTGTCACGGTTGAAAAACTGATATCGTACAATGCCGATAATAATACTCTCTATTTTGAACAAGTGGAATGCATGCAGGCAAATATTCCTTACATAATCAAGTGCAGCAATACAATGGCTCCTTTTACGGATATTGAAATTGAATCATTTGCTTCTACAGTAGAGGCTGATGGAATTTCGGTGGATGGAATATCCATGACTGCTAATTATGGGAACTCCGTATTGAATTCAGATTCCGAAAACAGATATTATGTGTTTGATGCTGCAAACGGTGAGTTTGTTTTGGTGGGGAAAAACTGCAAGGTCTCTCCATTCAGAGCGTACATTACAGTGCCTGCAAGCGAAGCACAAAGCAAGTCTATGAGTATATCACACATAGGTGGTGACTATACTTTAGTGGAGGGAAATGTCGCAGGCAGTACAATCGCTGAAGATGTTTATGCAATATCCGGAGTCAAAGTAGAAAATGTAAATGGCGCCGATGTATTGAAGAAGGGAGTTTATATAATAGGTAATAGAAAAGAGTATTTAAAATAATTTATTGAATATTGTCAGAATATTATGAAAGAATATATAAAACCGCAATTTACAGTGATTAACGTTGTCACTGAGAGTATGATAGTAATGTCATTCACTTCACCCGAAGAAGAGAAAGATAATGTTGTCGCGGGCTCAAACAGAAGAAGAGGCTCCTGGGGTGATCTCTGGGAATGATGACGAGATTATAAAACAAAAATTCAATCAAATCGCGCGCGATTTGATTGAATTTTTTTTCTTTGCTTCGCGTGACTTTCCGCTGCAAGTGCTGTCTAAACTTCAAACTTTGTTTTCAGTTTTACCTCTTCCACTGCCGGCAGGCTCTTTTTCCAGCGTGCCGCATACGAATCGAGTATTGAACGTATGCTGCGGCCTATGATGTTGTAATCCTTTGTCTTCAGGTTCGCCAGCGACACACGTATGCTCCATTGAGGCCCATCGAAACCGCCGCCGTTAAGCACCACAAGCGACGTCTCCCTTGCCAGGCGGAACACCACGTCCAACGGACTGTAGTTCAGTTGCAACCACTCCACAAAGTCCTTGCCATAGAAGCGCTGCGCCCACACAAGCAAGTCAATCTCGGAATAGTACCCTGCGCGTAGTGGGTCGGGCAGCAGAGTGAATCCCATGCTTGTCCACAGCGCTTTCAAGCGTTCCCGTATAATCTCATGCATTTTGAGCCTGAAACTGTCACCTTCGCGCTTGTCGATGATAGAGTAGAGCGCAAACAGCGTCATCTGCATTTGTTGCGGCAAAGACAGTCCGGCAGTGTGGTTCAGTGCTACCTGGCGGCTGTCGGCCACCATGCGGTCGATGAAGCGCATGTTCTCCACATCGCTCCTTATGCTGCCGTAACGTTCCCGTAGTTCGGTCTTGCGCTTGCGCGGCAAGCGTTCGATGAGCCTGTCGAATATGTTGTCGCGGTGCATGGCAATGACAGCCGAGCGCCAGCCGGTAGCACCGAAGTACTTTGAGAACGAGTACACACATATGGTGTTGTGGGGCAGTTTGGCCATGAGCGACTGGAATCCCGGCACGTATGTGGCATACACATCATCGGTCACAATCATCAGGTTCGGGTTCCACTTGTTCACAATATCCACAAGCAGGTCAACCGTCTCTTCGGCCATTGCATAACTCGGCGGGTTGCTCGGGTTCACAATGAACAACGCCTTGTATTCCGGGTCGCGCAAGCGGTTGAGTTCCTTTGCGTCGTACTGCCACAGGTGCATGCCGTCGTCGCTCATCCTGCCCGCAGGAATCTCCGTCACTCTGTAGTTGTAGCGGTAGAGTTTAGGAATCTCAATGTATGGGGTGAACACAGGTGTCATGAGTGCAATGCTGTCGCCGCGTTCAAGCAGGCGGTTCTGCTGCATGCTGTCGAATATGTAGCACATTGCGGCCGTGCCGCCCTCCGTTGCAAACAGGTCTATTGTACCTTGCGGAGGTCTGCCGTCGCACAACTCCTGTGCAATGTAGTCACGCACGGCTATCTCGCAATGCTTCAGTATGCGGTCGGGCACGGGGTACTGGTCGCCAACAGCGCTTTCGGCCCACTCGTGCACCAGCGCGTCGCCATCGACCGAGTGCTCGTCAATCATGTAACGGAAACACTTTTCAAGGAACCCGGCTCCTTTGTCCTTGCCTTGTTCTTTCAGGAACTCCCCGAAACGTGCAGCAATTCCCTCCTTCTGCGGTATACCCGCCAATCCCTCGGGGCACTCCCAGTCGCGGCGGCACTCCGCAAGGGCGAACCTCCCTAACGTGAAGAACGCCTCACGCGGCAGCGTAGCCACCCAGTTGGGGTTGCCGCGCCCCGCGTTAAGCATAGTGCGCATCATGCGGCGTATGCTCTCATCGGCCATCTCGATAAGCCTGTTCTTAAGTTCGAATGGACTTATCTTCTCCATCTCTTTCTCAAAACCTGTGACCTCGCTGTGGTCGTTAAGTAACTGTTTCATATAGTTTTTTGGTAAGTTGTTATTAGGTTATATGTATATCCCGTTTTCCGCTTTCCGTTTTCCGCTTTGACAACGCCGTCTTTTCGCAACCCGCAGGGCGTGACCTTGCCACGCAGCCTGCGACCTATTGCTGCCGGCGCTATCGAAGATTTCCACTTTGACAACACTCGCTAATCGTGACCCACGCGGCACGACTACGCCGTGCTACGCGCGACCTTTCACTACTCGTGTTATCGAAGCCTACGGTTTTCATCTTTCATCTTTCCGCTTTCCGTTTTCACTTTGACAACGCCGTCTTTTCGCAACCCGCAGGGCGTGACCTTGCCACGCAGCCTGCGACCTGTTGCTGCCGGCGTTATCGAAGCCTGCGGCTTTCACCTTTCCGTTCGCCTATATCATTAGCACAATGAACACACCCCACAGTATAAGCAATGTATTGCCAACCGCATATGTCACCGTGTAGCCCAGTGCCGGCGTCTCGCTGCCAAGGCTCTCCTGTATTGCACCTATTGCAGCCGTTGTAGTACGTGCTCCTGCACAACACCCCAAGGCAATTGCCGGGTGAAACTTGAATAGTTTAATAGCAATGAACAAACCGAAGAACAAAGGCAACGACGTTGCCACAATCCCTGCCAGGAACAGCGAAAGCCCCGCTTCGCGGAAACCCTCGACAAACCCAGGACCGGCCGATATTCCCACCACCGCAATGAATATGTTCAGTCCCATGTTGTTGAACACCCACAGCGCACCCTCGGGAATGGCTCCCATAGTGGGGTGGTGAGCCCTCCACCAACCGAATACAAGGCCTGCAATGAGCGCACCGCCACTGCTGCTAAGGCTTATGGGTACGTTGCCTATGTGCAGTGTCAAAGTGCCTATTATGGCGCCAATGAGAATACCTATTGAGAGGAACACGACATCGCTCTCGTTTGTTGCCGGGTCGGCGTAGCCTATGGATTTTGCCGCGTGCATAACCTCGACCTTCCTGCCCACCAGTTCAATCACATCGCCCGTGTTCAGTACCGTCTGCGGGAACACAGGAATGTTCACACCCATGCGCTTTATCTTCTGTATCACCACACCATGCATGAACGGTTTAGCGCGTAGTTCACTCACCCTCTTGCCGTTGAACGAAATCTCGCGGCGGTAACTCCTGCCCGCAACTGTACTCTTTATCATCATAACGGGAAAAGCAAGCAACGTCTCGTCGTTCACCTCCTCGCCAATCCATTTCTCTTCGCCTATGGTATATTCATGCCGCCCGCTAAGCACAACCTCGTCGCCCACGTGCAGCAGTTCCTTTTGGTCAATATCGTCTATAATCCTCTCACCCTTGCGTATGCGCTCCACAAACAACCGCTTTCCCTGCCTGTCGAAGAAGTGCTCCAGGTCGAACACCGTGCGCCCCTTCTTGAACCAATCGTTCTCAACGCGGTAGCAACGGAACTCAACCTCACGCATTGCCTCCATGAACCCCGGCTTGTCGCTCTCGTCCTTGCCCATGCGCGCCTCAAGTTCACGGCACCTCGCCTTAACCTTGTCAATGCCACCCAACAACTTCGGACCCAAGCGCGCCAGAATCCATGCCGACCCTGCCGTGCCGAATATATACGTCACTGCATAGGCCACAGGCATAATGTCAAGCACCCTCTTCTGCTCATCGGCCGGCAGGTTCATGCCACGTATAGTGTCGTCGGCAACACCAATCACCGCACTTATCGTCTGCGACCCCGACAACAGACCTGCCGCCTCGCCCACATTGTAACCCATCACCAAGGCAATGCCCCACGTAGAAAAGAGAATAAACACACACATGAGCGCAGCAAAACCCACTTGAGGCAACCCCTCCTTGCGCAACCCCGCAAAGAACTGCGGCCCCACCTTGTAACCTATGGCAAACAGGAACAGCAGGAATGCCGTCTGCTTCAGCGCCCCCGTCATGGGAATCTTCAGTTGCCCCACCAGCACACCCACCAGCAGCACACTCGTCACAACACCCAGGCTGAACCCCTTGATGTGTATTCTCCCTACAAGAAAACCCACCCCAAGCGTCAGGTAAATAGCCAACTCCGGGTGCGCACGAAAAAGGTCAGTAATCCACTCCATAACAAAAAACTTTTATCTCTTTGGGTAAACACACATGAAGAGATAAAAGTTTAAACGGAAAACTGAAAACGGAAAGCCAAAAACTTGATTGTCTCCGTCCTTTATTCAAGGTTGTTTCGTGCACCCATAGGGGCGAACCGGTGTGTTCGCCCTTGACTCTAATGTTTTTAGACATAAGAACATAAGACTATCGCAGTTATAGAGTGATAATGTCGCAGGCATCTATGCGACAGCTTATAGCCCAGGGCTGCAACAACTGAAAAACAAACTTTTTCATTGCTGCACCTCCGGACTATTAGGTACAGGAAATTGCGATTTCCATAGATATTACTCATAATTGAGATAGTAACAGGCACATCCTCATACGAAATCTGGAAGACAAAAATGTGTATAACAGCCCTGAGATTTTCTTTTGTTGACAGCGTTATCTTTTCGCAACCCAAACGGTATGACCTGTGGCCATACAACGTTTGACCTTTTGCTGATGTTGCTGTCGAGTCCTTGTAGACTTCTCTTGTACTTCTGTCTTTACTTTTTCGCATACCGTTGTTAAGTTTTGAATTTGCGAGGAATTGGGGAAATGGTGATTTTAAATTTGCGGGGAATCGGGGAATCACTTCTTAATCAACGGCCACATCCTTGTAATACTTGTTGAAATACCATTTTCAATATCCTTATCCCTTTTATTACCACCAATTGCGGTGTATAATCCAAAGAAAGTGTTAAATTTGCGGATATAGTACTTCTGTTTATGGCTTAACCTCAAACATATTTTTTTGTCTTTTTCATTGCAAATCCCCACCTTTTTCCAATTGATTAATAGGTCATAATAGCGAAAAAATGTTATTTTTGCAAAATAGCAATTTAGAAAGAGTGTAAATATTTACCTCTAGTTTTGACAAAAAACAAATAAACAAACATAACGATGAAACAGCGTGACATTATTATTGTAGTATCAAGTGTTGCAACAGCATTAATTTGTGTAACACTGACTTTTTGGGGTAATATTAAGAATGATGGTATATTGACTACAGATTCTTATATTGGCGTTATTGCAACATTGATAGGTGTTTGTGCTACAATTGTTGTCGGTTTCCAAATTGCGAGTTTTGTTAAGATACATGAAACTGAAAAACAAATTAAGGAGGTAAAAACGGAACGAGATAATATGCAAAAAGAGAAAGAGCAATTTCTTAGAGAGATAAAAATTGTTGAAGATGAACTCTCTAATGCTTTTGTTATGTTATCTAAAGTTAGCAAAAATACACATACAAAGATCCTTGCTCAAATACTATCAATTAGGTGTTCCAATATTAGCAAAGAAGCTGATGTTACTCTACTACGTTATCAAATTCTATCCAAATCAATTAAAAAAGCGCAAGAAGATAATGAACTTAGTGAAATAAAGAAGGTCTCTTTGTTTGTTGATAAGTTAAAGTTTGTTGATGTTCCAAAAAATATAGAACATTATACAGAAATAATGAAATTGCACCTGGAAATTATTGAAACTCTTGAAAAATATAAAGTTGAGAACAAAGAAATACATAACTAATCTAATATATGGAAAAACTAAAAATGCAGACTGCTGATATGGCAGAACGAAATATAGAAATATTGGGACAGATGTTCCCAATTTGCCTTACTGAGGTTAAAAATGAAGAGGGCAAGATTGTACGTGCTATCGACTTCGATAAGTTGCGTCAGGAGTTGGCGTGCGAGGTTGTCGAGGGTGCAGAGGAGCGTTATCAATTCACTTGGCCCGATAAGCGTGCTGCTATCCGCTTGGCTAATGCCCCCACGAACAAGACGCTGCGCCCGTGCCGTGAGGAAAGTGTGGATTTTGACCATACCGAAAACCTATATATCGAGGGTGATAACTTGGAGGTGCTCAAACTGTTGCGTGAGAACTACTTGGGTAAGGTGAAGATGATTTATATTGACCCACCATACAACACAGGCAACGACTTCGTATATAACGATGACTTCGCACAGGGCAAGGCTGAGTTTGAGGCACAGAGCGGTTTGTTTGATGAGGAGGGCAATCGTATGGCAGACCCTATGGTGCAGAATACCGAGAGCAATGGTCGTTTCCATACCGATTGGCTGAATATGATTTATCCTCGCTTGAAGGTGGCAAAAGACCTACTTGCTGATGATGGTGTTATCTTTATCTCGATTGATGATAATGAGGTAGAGAATTTGAATAAAGTATGCGATGAAATATTTGGCGAATGCAATTTTTGCGGGTGTTTTGTCATAAATTCTACGCCGAATGCAAGAGATTATGGACACATCGGAAAAATGCACGAATATTGTTTGTTCTACGCAAAAAACAAAGAACAAACAACAACTAATATGCTTCCTGACAACAATAAGTCATTTAAATATCAGGATTCAAAAGGTGGGTATAATATACATCCTTTGTATAATAGCAACGAATCCTTTACAAATTTAAATAGGCCTAACCTGTATTACCCATTCTATGTTTATACAGACAAGAAAATAAGTGATTGTTTTTATGAAATAGGGCTAGAACCTTTAAATGAATACTCAGTACAGGTTTATCCTCCCAAATCATTAAAGAACTCTGTGCAATTCGTATGGAGGTGGGGTAAAGAAAAATCACTAAATAATATCAATCAGGAAATTATCGGATATGAAGTATCTGTAGGGGATTATAGAATTGTGCAAAAAATGAGACACGATGAAAAAATAATTCGCAGTCTATTGCTTGATAACAAATATTCTAGTCGAAAGGGAACAGCAGAAGTTGAAGATATTTTTGGCTTCAAATGCTTTTCGTTTCCCAAACCATTGTCTTTATTATCTGATTTAGTAAAGATTGGTGTAATGGAAAATGATATTGTACTTGATTTCTTTAGTGGTTCTGCAACAACGGCACACGCTGTAATGCAGTTAAATGCCGAGGACGGTGGTAATCGCCGCTTTATTATGGTGCAGTTGCCCGAAGTTACAGACGAAAAGAGCGAGGCACGCAAAGCCGGTTACAATACAATATGCGAAATAGGCAAAGAGCGTATTCGTCGTGCGGGGAAGAAAATAAAAGCAGACAATGCAACTAAAGAGGGCATTGAGAGACTTGATATAGGCTTCCGTGTATTGAAACTCGATACATCCAATATGAAAGATGTTTATTACACTCCAGCGGATACACCTATACAGCAGACTCTTGGATACGATGAGTTGGTTGATAATATCAAATGGGATGAACGTACTCCCGAAGACTTGCTATTCCAAGTATTACCAGAGTGCAACTTGCCGCTATCGAGCAAGATTGAGGAGCGTGAGATACATGGAAAGAAAGTGTTTGTCGTTGAAGACGGTTATTTGATTGCTTGCTTCGACAAGGATATAAACGAGTCTGTAATCACTGCCATAGCGAAGGAGAAACCATACTACTTTGTGATGTGTGACCGCTCAATAGCAACAGACAATGTTGCAGACAACTTCGACCAAATATTCAATGCATACAGCAAGGAGACCATTAGGAGGATTTTGTAATTCTTTCTAAAGTAGCAAACAAACATAAAGATTATCTTATTATATTTGTAAGCGCATTCAAAATTTATTAAGTATGATTGATAAAATTCATATAAAGAACTTTAAATCTATAGTGGATTTAAAGTTTGACTTGGGCAGATTTAATGTTATAATTGGTTCAAATGGAAGTGGCAAGACTAACATTCTCGAGGCTATCACACTAGCTAGTATCGCTTCTCAGGATAAACTTGATATGGAATTTCTTGCTAATAGAGATGTTAGAATGCCAGAACCCAAATTTATGTTTAATGCGTTTAGTGATGTAGAAAACGATGAGAACAATGAATCGAAAATGCCGTTAATAACAGTCGATGTGACTTCTAAACCAAAACTAAATACTAATGTCCTAATCGGGTATGCCGAAAACTTGAAAAAATGGATTAATTTTGGTAATAGTGTAAACAAACTTAAAATCAAACGCGCGTTTGAACGATATGAAGAAAATACTGGCAGTACACTTGAGATATTGCACGATGACGACTTTGATATATTAGATCTTGATAAAAAATATCCTGATATATTTAATAAACTAAAAGTATCTCTCATTGATAAACCTGATTTGTATTCATTTATAGTATATCGTCCTACTGAAAGTCACTTACGAAAAACTTTTGATACTCGAATGTATCCTTTTGGTGTTAATGGTGAAGGTTTATTGCGATATCTTAAAGATTTGGGTGAAGAATCTACAGGTTTATTTAAAGAAATCAATAATGGTTTGCATTTATTAGATTGGTTTGATAAATTATCTATTCCAGAAGGTTTATTGTCTAATGAATATTCACTATCTATTAGTGATAAGTATCTTAAAGATTCTATGCGTTCATTTGACCAAAGAAGTACTAATGAGGGTTTCCTTTATTTACTATTTTATCTAACATTATTTAATAGTAAAGATTCTCCTCAATTCTTTGCTGTTGATAACATCGAAACCTCATTCAACCCTAAACTTTGTACTAAACTTACAGAATATTTAGTAGAGTCTGTCATAAGAAATGATAAACAGGTTATTCTTACTACTCATAGTCCGTATGTGCTAGATGGATTGGATTTGTCAGACGATAATATAAGATTGTTTGTTGCTCGTAGAAATATAGACGGTCATACACGACTTGAAAGAATCGAATACCGAGAAGGTCGTAATATGCTTTTATCAGAGTTATGGATGAGTGGTCTAATTGGCGGTTTACCAGATAATTTCTAATTTTATGAGTGCAAAAATTGGTATAGTTTGCGAAGGTGTTTCAGACTATAAAATTATCAAACATATTGTAGAACGTTATCTTAGAAATAACGATGTATATACTATTCCTCTTAAACCCAAAATAACTGCACAAGGCAAGCAGGACGGATATGGTACTTGGCAAGGTGTATTTAAATATATCTCTGGTGATGACCAACTTATTGTTGAAGCTGTAAATGAGGGGTGTAAGTATATAATAATACAAATTGATACAGATGTGTGTGAAGAGTATGGAGTATGTGGCGATTCAAACAATTTAGAGGAGTTGTATAATAATGTGAAGAATAAACTGAATGAAACACTCCACCAAGAGATAAATAGAGATGCAATCATATACGCTATTAGTATCAATGAGATAGAATGTTGGCTTATTCCCTTTATTAGTTCTAACGAAGAGGAATGTTCTAATAATGATAGATGTCTTAATATCGTAAATAGGCATATTCGCACTTTAGGAACTATTGATAAAGACAATAAGAATAGTATCAAAGCACAAGCTCTTTATGGTGAGATTTTATCAAATAAAAAGAAGAGCAAAGATATATTTGCTGCATCACGATTCAACTACGGCTTTTCACATTTTATTGACAAATTAGATTCAATAAAAGATTTGTTGTAAAGTTATGAAATTCAAATTCAAAATACAACAATATCAGACCGATGCGGTAGAACGCACTGTGGAGGTGTTTGCAGGGCAACCGTCGTATGCTCCAATGAAGTATCGTATGGACCTTGGCAAACGTGATGGAAAGTTGCAATATGCAGGTGATGATGATGCTTATTGCAATGCCAATGTTGAATTGTCCCAGACTCAACTGCTTGATAATATTCGCAAAGTGCAGGCACAAGGAGATATCAAACTGTCAGATAGACTTCTTCCGGGTATTGGTAAATGCAGTCTTGATATTGAAATGGAGACCGGTACGGGTAAAACCTATGTCTATATCAAGACGATGTTCGAGCTGAACAAACGTTATGGTTGGAGTAAATTTATCGTTGTTGTTCCAAGCATCGCTATTCGTGAGGGTGTAGGCAAGAGCTTCCGAATGCTTGAAGACCATTTTATGGAGCATTATGGCAAAAAGGCCCGTTGGTTTATATATAACAGCAGCCGTTTGAAGAGTCTTGATGATTTCTCAAGCGATGCCGGTATTAATGTGATGATTATCAATACTCAGGCCTTTGCCACATCACTAAATGAAGCAAAAAACACAGCTGGTAAAAGTGGAGATAAAGCGGCTCGTATCATATATTCTAAGCGTGATGATTTTGCCAGTCGCCGTCCAATTGATGTTATTGCAGCAAACCGTCCGATTATCATTATGGATGAGCCACAGAAGATGGAGGGAGAGGCTACACAGACCGCTCTCAAACGCTTTATGCCGCTATTCATACTTAACTACTCGGCAACCCATAAGACCAAACACAACACTGTATATGCACTTGATGCACTCGATGCATATAATCAAAAACTTGTAAAGAAAATTCAGGTAAAGGGCTTTGAGGTCAAGAACTTGAAAGGCGCATCGAGTTATCTCTACATTGATAGCATCATACTATCCAAGACTGAGCCGCCAATGGCTAAGATTGACCTTGAGGTGAACACTGCTACAGGAATACGGCGCAAGTCTATTAAGTTCGGAAAGGGTGATAAATTGCAAAGTGCAAGCGGGCTTGCTCAGTATGCCGGTTTTGAAATAACAGAAATAAATCCATATACCGACACAGTAACATTCCTAAATGATATAACTTTGCGAAAAGGCGAAGTTTTTGGTGACACCAATGAACTGGATATGCAACGTGTACAGATTCGTGAGACTATTATTTCGCACTTTGAAAAGGAACGTGAACTGTTTGCACGAGGCATAAAAACACTTTCCCTGTTCTTTATTGATGAAGTAGCCAAATACAAGAGCTATGGTGAGGACGGTGAGGTTGAGAAAGGTGTTTTTTGGAAGATATTCGAAGAGGAGTACACCAACATTCTTAATGAGAACCTTTCGCTGTTCGATTCTGCATATCAGCAGTATTTGCGCCGATTCGATGCAAGCGAAATACACAATGGTTATTTTTCAATAGACAAGAAGGGACGTGTAACAAATGGCGAGAAAGTCAGTCGTAAAACAGGATTAGAAGAAGGAACTGCGGCATACGACCTTATCCTAAAAAACAAAGAACGCTTGCTGAGTTTTGATGAGCCTACACGATTCATCTTCTCGCACTCGGCATTGCGTGAAGGTTGGGATAATCCAAATGTATTCCAGATATGTACACTTAGACACGCAAATTCAGAAACTGCCAAACGTCAGGAAGTTGGTCGTGGTCTCCGTATATGTGTTGATGCGAATGGTAATCGTATGGACTTTGAAACATTGGGCGAGAGCGTACACGAATTGAATAAGCTAACCGTTATTGCCAATGAAAGCTATAGCTCATTTGTTAAGGACTTGCAGGACAAAACGCGAGAAGCATTACGTGACCGCCCAACAAAGGCAGATGAAGCATATTTTATAGGTAAACTCGTATTTGTGGGTGATGAAAAACACGCTATAACCGCTGATGAGGCTAATTCTATCCGTGCATATCTTTGGGAGAACGATTATATCGATGACAAAGGGCAAGTTACAGAATTGTACAAAAGTGATTCGGCGGGAGGCAACCTTGCCCAAATGTCCCGCAAAATAGCTCCGATGGCAGATGGTATTCAGTTACTTATTCGTGCATTGTACGATGAATCGGTAGCTATTGACAATATGTTTGAGGATGGAAATGCTACGGTCATTAAAGAAAACAAACTTAACGATAACTTTTCAAAAACTGAATTCCAGGCACTTTGGAAAGAGATTAACCATAAATATGCCTACACCGTTCACTATAATAGTAATGAGTTGATTGAAAAAGCTGCTATAAGTATAAATGCTAATCTTGAAGTAAACCAACTTCGCTATGTAGTAGTAACCGGTGAGCAAGACAGTGTAGATGCATTTGGTAACACAACTTCCACCTCGAAGCAAGTCGCTACCGTTTCAACTTCTACCGTTAAATATGACCTTGTTGGAGAAATAGCAAAAGGTGCAACTTTGACACGTAGAACAGTTGTTGAAATATTGAAGAAACTGAGAGGTGAGAAGTTAGTAATGTTCCAGAATAACCCCGAAGAGTTTATCCGCAATGTTGTTAAACTCATCAAAGAGCAAAAGGCATCAATGATAGTGGAACATATATCATATAATCTTATTGAGGGGAAATATGATAGTACAATCTTTACTCAAGAAAAGCACTCGCAAAAGATAGACAAGGCTTATTCGGCACAAAAACATATTATGGATTATGTGTTCAGTGATTCAGATGGCGAACGCGACTTCGCCTCTGCACTTGACGGAGCTACAGAAGTTTGTGTATATGCAAAACTGCCTCGTTCATTCCAAATACCTACACCTGTTGGCAATTATGCTCCCGATTGGGCAATAGCGTTCAACAAGGGAACAGTAAAACACATCTTCTTTGTTGCAGAAACCAAAGGCTCTTTGGATTCTATGGAATTAAGAGGTGTTGAGAAAGCTAAAATTGCTTGTGCTCGCAAACTATTCAACGATATATCTACTATTAATGTGCGTTATGGCGCTGTAGCCTCGTATGAAGATTTGTTGAATAAGGTACAAGGGATATGAAAGCAAACAAACTGTATAAATACCTTGATGTAGATGGTGGGTTGGCTATGTTGTCAAACAGCAATATGCAGTTTACTAATGCAACAAGACTGAATGATCCTTTTGATTGCCATCCAAGTTTAATAGACTTTTCAAATGTTCCAGAAGAGCGAATGAGGGTTTGGGGGAAAGATTTAGTAATGAAGGCGGAATCTAACCGATACGAACATTACAGGGATGGTGCTTGGGTGTGTAGTTTGTCAAAGGTTAATAATTCTCTTTTGATGTGGAGTTATTACAGCAATCACCGAGGGGTTTGTATTGGCTTGAACATGGAAAAGACTAGAAAATGTCTTTCTAATATTTTGTGTTCAATTTATATTGGTGCATTAGAATTTGATGTTCAATACAAGGAAATTATTGAAAAACCAGATTACTTTAAGCAGAAAATTGATTTTGATTTGTTGAGATATCAGCTGTCTACGAAGGCTAAAGAGTGGGAGCACGAACAAGAGGTTCGGCTGGTGTTGATAAATCCGACTCCGGCTATTATTCCGAATCACTCAAGTATGGTCACAATGGCTTTACCCTATAAACCTAAAGATAAAACGAAGGCGATTGATTGTAAAGAAGCACGAGCCTATCGTAATATAGGGGGTGAATGTTTTGAATCGGTTTATTTGGGAGTGAATATTGATGAAGAAAAACGAAATCAAATCATCGAAGTGGCCAAGAAACTAAATCCTGATATCAAGATATATCAAATGAGAGTAGATGCAGATGCTTTCAGGTTGCAGCCTGAACAAATATATTAATTCGCGAAACGGTATTGTGTGTGATTTAATTTGAATTACAATATTAGCCCTGACGCAAGACGCGTTAGGGCTTTTTGTTCAAAACAGCCATTTAAAAGTTGATATCTTTTGGCTTTGTCCTATTGACAAAGAGTGCTTGAGAGGTTATCTTTGTGAATCACGAATACAAACAGCATGAATAGAATAATTATAGCGGGAAATGGCTTTGATTTGGCGCATGGCCTTAAAACAAAATATGAGGATTTTATAAATTGGTACTGGAAACAATGTGGCTACAACTTGTTGCATTGTTCAGAAAAGGAAATGTCTGACGGTTTGTGCTCTTTTAAGGTTAAGGATAGGGTAAATGCATTTAGCTGGGCTATGGCCTTTCAAGGGTGGCGCTATCAAAGAAATAATCCATTTGTTAAATGGAATGAAATAGATGCATTAAATGCTGCTGTAAATGATCGAGATTACTGCGATTTTTCTATTATGAGTCCTTTGTTTCAAAGAATATGTAAACAAATGTCTTTTGGCTGGGTTGATATTGAAAATGAGTATTATTCACTGTTAACAGAAGTCAAGGCTTCTTTTGATAAAGGTTTTGTTAAACCTGATTACAAGGCTCTTAATAGTCAACTGGATATCCTAAGGAATAAGCTAATACAGTATTTGAAGTTGGAATGCGAGAGGTCTGCTCCTTTCATTGGCAATATGCATAATATAATGTATCAACCAATCAAAGAAAGAGAAATATCCGTTGCCTATAAAAAGATGCAAAATGAAAACTTGATAGGAGACGTTAAGCCAAATGCTACAATGTTTCTCAATTTCAATTATACTAAAACTCCCGAACGATATATATCTGAATCTTCAAACACTTTTGTCAACTATATCCATGGAAATATTGAAAATCCAGAAAGTGTTATTTTCGGTTACGGTGATGAACTAGACTCCAGTTTTAAGCAACTTCAAGATATGAATGATAATGAGTGTTTGCGTCATATAAAATCTATACATTATCTTGAGTCGGACAATTATCGAAGGATGTTAGAGTTTGTTGAATCTGGACCATTCCAGGTTGTTATCATGGGGCATTCGTGCGGGTTGTCAGACAGGACCATGCTCAACACTTTATTCGAGCATGCGAATTGTGTTTCAATTAAGCCTTATTACTATGTGAATGAGCAAGGCAAGGACAACTATCTGGATATAGTACAGAATATCTCCCGCAACTTTACCAATCCACAACTCATGCGCGATAGGGTAGTGAACAAGACTTTTTGTGAGCCCTTGCCACAAGTAAATAAAGAATGACGCTGTGGTGTATAATGAGGAGACTATGTGGCTCACTCAACAGCAGTTTTGTGAACTGTACCAAACAAGCAAATCAAATGTAAGTGAGCATATTAAGCATATATTCGAGGATGAAGAACTGATTGAAAGTTCAGTTGTTCGGAAATTCCGAACAACTGCTTCTGACGGTAAAACATACGAGGTAAACCATTACAACCTCGATATGATCCTTTCGCTTGGTTACCGTGTTCGTTCTGTTACTGCAACCCGTTTCCGCCAGTGGGCTACCGAACGATTGAAAGAATATATCATCAAGGGCTTTACAATGGATGATGAGCGGTTGAAACAACTAACTATTGGAAAGAGTTGCTTGACCGTATAAGGGATATCCGTTCATCGGAGAAGGTAATGTATCGCCAGGTGCTTGACCCCGCCCCTACATATTAAACAATTACCCATTACACGTTACACACTACACGCTACAGCTACTTTATTGCTGTGTTAATAGATGTTAATGGGTGTGTAAACTCCCTCCGCTTCGCTCGTCCCTCTTTCCAAAGAGGGACAATTTTTTATCTCCTCAGTCACTAAAGTGACAGCTAAAGTATACCATCCCTTTGGGGGAGGGTTAGGGTGGGGCTACCTTTATATTATCAGGTCTCTAAGTAACAATAACTCTGTTTCGCTTACTCCTCTCTTGAATAGGACTTCCCTATCATTAAAGAGTGTATTTATAAATCTATCATCTCCGCAAAGTTCTTTTGCTTTTTCGTAGAGTTCTACTGCCTGTTGGTTGTTCTTTGTTACCCACTCTACATGTGCGGCATTGACAACACTCGCTTTTCGTGACCCGCAGGGCGTGATCCTTCCACGCTACCTGCGACCTATCACTGCTCATGTTGTCGAAACCTTTTTAGCTACATGTGCGGCATTGACAACACTCGCTTTTCGCAACCCGCAGGGCGCAAAAACTCTCCCGCTTTTTAAAGAGGGAGTACGGCTTTAGCCGGGAGGGAGTTCGCCACGCTACCTGCGACCAACTGCTGCCAACATTGTCTATGCCGCTATGCGATTATATCTATTAGCAGTTGTAACTCTGTTTCGCTTACTCCTCTTGCAATGAGGACTTCTTTGTCTTGCATTATGTGTTCTGCAACCTTGTCGGCGTTGCCGCAAAGTTCTTTTGCTTTTTCGTAGAGTTCTACTGCTTGTTGGTTGTTCTTTGTTACCCACTCTACATGTGCGGCATTGAGGTAGTCCTCGAAGGAGGGGTGGGGGAGTTCCATGAGGCGTCGGTAGTAGGTACGGGCCTGGTCGTCCTTGCCGGTGATGAATGAGCACCAGGCTATGGCGCGCATGGCGCGGCGTGAGTCGGGTTTCAGGTATTCTACTTTGTAGAAGCGTGCGAAGGCTTCGTCGTACTGCTTGAGCGCGGCATGGCTCTCGCCTGTCTGCATTAGCAGGGAGGTGTTCTCGGGGGCTATCTCCTCGGCCATAAGGTAGTAACTGAGCGCTTTCTCCGATTCGCCCTGCAGGCGGTAGCACTGTGCTATGTGGCGCAGGGTCCACAGGGTGTCGGGCTTCACAATGTCGGCCTTGGTGTAGTAATCTATGGCGGTGTTGTAGTCGCAATCCTTTTGTGCGCAGAAACCCATCTCCTGGAAGAACTGTGCGTCGCCCTGTCCGCTCTTTTCAAAGAGACGGCCGGCCTTGAAGGCTTCGTTGTAGTACTCCTTCTCTACAAGGTAGCGGAAGGTGCGCAGCATGGCTTCATTGCTGTCGATTAGGGGTGCCAGCGTGGTGCTTTGCAACATGTTGAGCGACATGGTGAAGGGGTCCTTGAACTCGTGACGGTAGTTGGACACCTTGAAAAAGCGGTAGAGGTCCTGTATGTACTGGTTGCTCTCAATCTCGGCACGCTTTTCGGCGGGCACTTCGGTTGCGGTGTCGGGCAACTGCTCCGAAGGGTCGCCCATGCCGGTCATCTGCTGCATGAGTGCGTCGCGTTGCTCTTTGGGAACGCGCTCAAAGGTGAGGCAGAAGGAGTATTTGTCGCTGTTGCAGAAGAACTGTGAGGCGCATATTGCGCCGATAATGCTTTTGTTGCCAGTCTCCTGCGGCACAATATGTGCAATGGCGGGAACGGTCATGTCGAACGGGCGGAACCAGTTGCACATTTCGCTGAAGAAGGAGAAGGTCTTGAGTTGTGAGAAGGTGCTCATGTATACGTCGGCACCCTCAATCTGCCATTTGCTCATCTCCTCAATCTTGCCTTTGATTTCGTCTTCCTCAATCCATTTCTTCCATTCGGGGTTCTTGTCCTCGTCGTCTTCAATCTCCTTTAGAATGTCCATGCTCAGTTTGCTGCCCTTCAGGTTGGGGTTCTTCATCATGGCGGGGATAATCTCCTCGCGCATTTTGCGGTCAATCTTCTGTGTCTCGCGGCAACGCAACAGTTGTATCTGTATTGTCTGTATACGGCGCATGATGACAGCGTTCTCGCGTATGGTGTCGAGGGCGGAGGTTATTTCGGGGTAGTGCTTTATGCGCTCCCGGTACATGAAGAGTACTATTGTCAAGCCGATTATGGCGCGTGTGGCGAGCAGGCTTTCGTTGCTTGCTGCAATGTTGCACAGGGTAGTGGCTTTGAGCGGTTCAAAGCACTTGAGGGCACTGAGCATGACGGCACTCACTGCCACGGCGCGGTCGAAGATGTTTATGTCGTCACATGTGATTATCTCTGTTACCTTTTCGGCGTCGCCCTTGCTCCAGCAATTGCTGCTCCACAGTGCGCCGAAGAGTTGCGGCAACAGCTGTTCGTGTTCCGTTGCCAGTGTGGCATTGAGTGAGCGGCACTCTTGGGCCGGGAGGCTCTTGGCAACCTGCGTGTTGGCATGGTTCTCCTTCAGTTTTGAATATATGCCGTCAATGGCTGCCAAACCTTTGTACTTGCGGCGCATTTGGCAGTATACCTTGGTCGATTGCTCGGTGTGGCGTGCAACGGCAATCTGGTCGTTTATAACGTAGCACTTTCCCATGAGTTCGCCATGCAGGCGCTCTCTGTCGGGGTCGGGCATGCCCATGCGCAGGTACTCCAGCATGTATTTGTATGCTGTTTGCAACTCGTTGTAACGGGTACGCAGTTCCCAGTCCTGCAGCGACTCTATCTCTTCGCCCAGGATGTCAATGGCTCTCTTAAGCCTCTCGTTGCCAAGTGCATCAATGACGCTTCTTTGTATTTCAGTGATACGTTTTTCGTCCATTCTAATAAAGGTAAGATGTGGTTCGCGCCTATTCTTAAGAACCTTAATGACCTTAGAGTCCTTACAGGCGCAACTTATTTGATATAATAAACAGCGCGGGTTGCCGCACTGTTTATTATAAATTATTCAAGCGGGATATTATTCGCCCTTGATGGCTGCAACGCCAGGGAGAACCTTACCCTCGATAGCCTCGAGAAGAGCACCACCACCTGTTGAGATGTATGATACCTGGTCGGCCATACCGAACTTGTTGATACATGCTACAGAGTCACCGCCACCGATGAGTGAGAATGCACCGTTGGCAGTTGCCTTGCCAATAGCCTCGGCAATAGCACGTGAACCTGCTGTAAAGTTGTCGAACTCGAACACGCCTGCAGGGCCGTTCCAAAGGATTGTCTTTGCGTCGACAATGGCTGCTGCGAATGCCTTCTGTGCCTCGGGACCTGCGTCAAGGCCTTCCCAACCCTCGGGGATTGCACCTGCGGGGCAAACCTGTGTGTTGGCGTCGTTAGAGAAGTCGTCGGCAGCAACGCAGTCCTTGGCAAGAACAAGGTTCACACCCTTTGCCTTAGCCTGCTCCATAATGCTGATAGCAAGGTCAAGTTTGTCGTCCTCAACGATTGAACGGCCAATCTGGCCACCCTGAGCCTTTGCGAATGTATATGTCATACCGCCGCAAAGGATGAGGTTGTCAACCTTGTCCATGAGGTTTTCAATGATACCGATTTTTGTAGATACCTTAGAACCACCCATGATAGCTGTGAAAGGACGCTTGATGTCCTTGAGGATGTTGTCTACAGCCTGAACCTCCTTCTCCATGAGGTAACCGAGCATTTTGTTGTCGGCGTCGAAGTAGTCGGCAATGACTGCTGTTGAAGCGTGACGGCGGTGTGCTGTACCGAATGCGTCGTTGATGTAGCAGTCGGCATAAGAAGCGAGAGTCTTTGAGAACTCCTTCTGTGACTCCTTCATAGCCTTCTTTGCGTCGTTGTATGCTGGGTCCTCTTTGTCAATGCCCACAGGCTTGCCTTCCTCCTCGGGGTAGAAACGGAGGTTCTCGAGCATGAGCACTTCACCCGGCTTCAATGCAGCAGCAGCCTCGGCAGCCTTTGCGCAGTCGGGAGCGAACTGTACGGGTACACCCAACTTCTCGGCAACAGCGTCAACAATCTGGCTCAAAGAGTACTTTGCGTTAACCTTGCCCTTGGGCTTGCCCATGTGCGACATGATGATGAGAGCACCACCGTCGGCCAATACTTTCTTCAATGTGGGAAGAGCACCGCGGATACGTGTGTCGTCAGTAATCTTACCTTCCTCGTTCAAGGGTACGTTGAAGTCAACGCGAACGATTGCCTTTTTGCCGGCAAACTTGAAATTGTCAATTGTCATAACTAAATTGATTTTATGTTAGTAATGGTTGTTGTTAAATGCTTGTTTGGTCATAGTGCCGTTCTTGTCATCCTGCGTATTTGTCATCCTGACGGAACGGAAGGATCTCTCTTTTCTTTTTTTTTGAGATGCTTCATTTCATTCAGCATGACAAATCCTCGCAGAGACCAAAGTCAATGCTCCGCTTCGGTTTGTTATTGTCATTCCTGAGTGGAGCGAAGGATCTCTAATCCTTTACATGCTGTGGATAATGACATTCATGTACACTATTTCATTCTGCGAAGATAATGTTTTTTAAATAAAAGAGGTAACAAATAGGGGAAAAAAGTAAAAAACTGATGTGTAAAACGAATTTTCTGTTACCCTGTTCCCGGTGACTTCATGTGCCGTTATATGAAACATTATAACATTTGTAGGTAAATATTGTGTGAATAAATATCCTTTATATATATTTGCATTACAATGGTTTTGCAAGTCAGTTATCGCTCAACGCGAAACCCGATACCTGTGAAAAATATTAACACGATAAAATCATGAAGTTCAAATTATCGAACCTTGTGTGGATTGTTGCCATAGGACTTTTTGTCTATTTCGGCGCAACATCAAAAGAGTTCAGTTCTTTCCTTACAGAAGCACTGGAAGGTGTGGAACCGGCCCTGGAATCGACTGGTGAGTTTATAGGTGCTGTCGCAGAAAAAATCCCCGACGACGCCAATCCTGCTTCCATACTCAATGGGATTCTTTTGACAATGAGCTGCGTAGCCCTTGTGCTGTCGTTGCTCTACCGTTTCTTGTTCAAGGATACGGCCCTTAAACGCGATACATATGACGAGGTGAAGGACCTGCTTCTCTATTCAGGTGCGTCGGTGCTGCTATCAGCGTTCGTGCAGGACGAGGCGCACTGGTGGACGCTGCTTGCTGTGCCATTGTGCAGTTATGTTCTTGTGTACCCGCTGTTCTACATACCTTACTACAGGTTCTTCAAGTGGGTCGCCGCTACACTATACGACCTCTTGGTGCTCATAATCGGGATTTTCTACATCAGCATATATTTCGGTGAGTACGCGTCGCTTGTTACGGGAATATTGGCTCTCTTTGCCATTGTCTTTGCCGGTTGGTTCTATTGGGCAAACCGCAAACACGACCATTGCCCCAAATGCAAGCGTTACGTGAACATTGACAGAACCGGCGCTGAAATTGCCGACAAGCGGGTCGACTACTCCGACCACGATGAAAAAGTCGCTACGAAGGTAATGGAGAAATATAAGATAGGCAAAGATGGAAGAAAAGAGGTGGTGGACCGCACGCCTGTTGCATGGGAACGTATAAAGTATACAATAAAGAAAACCGAAATAGATTATACGGTTCATCTCAAATGTCCCTATTGCGGTCATGAGTTCACTGCCCGGGAGTATGACGAGAAGTCGAAGACTCTCTCCTATGGCGAAAGAGAGAATGGATGATTTGTGCACCATAAAAGAAAGCAGACGCGCGCGTCTGCTTTCTTTTATGGTGGCGTGACTTTGCCGCGCTACCTGCGACTATCTGCTGCCAGTGTTGTCGAGTTGCTTTGCTTTTCGCATTTTCGCTTCGCTGCAAAAAGCCTCAAGCCCGCACTGGTTGCACTTGGGGGAGCGTGCTGTGCACATGTAACGCCCATGCAGTATGAGCCAATGGTGGGCCTTGGGAATTATGTCGGCCGGAAGGTGCTTCATCAACTCCATCTCAACGCTGTATGGGGTGGTGCAGCGCTTGGGCACGAGTCCAATGCGACGGCTCACACGGAACACATGTGTGTCAACGGCCATGGCGCTCTTGTCCCATACAACCGACAGTATAACGTTGGCAGTCTTGCGTCCCACGCCGGGTAGGGTGATAAGTTCCTCAAGCGTGTCGGGTACCTCGCCGCCAAAATCGCTGCACAGTTTCTGAGCCATACCCACAAGGTGCTTCGCCTTGTTGTTGGGGTACGACACGCTCTTTATGTAGTTGTATATCTCATCGGGGTGAGCCTGCGCCATTTCGTGCGCGTCGGGGTAGCGGGCAATGAGGTCGGGGGTCACCATGTTCACGCGCTTGTCGGTGCATTGCGCCGAGAGTATTACGGCTACAAGCAGGTCGAACGGAGTGGAGTACTCCAGTTCCGTCTCGGCAACAGGTATCGCAACCTCGAAGTACTCAATGGCTTTTTTATATAAGTCTGCTCTTTTCATGGATGTTATATGATGTGTGTAATCAATATATCTGCAAAACGTTGTTCAGCAATTCATTTGATTCTCTTGCCAAGGAATAAAAATGCAGTGATTTTGTGACTGTCGAGAATCTTCGACAAGAAAATGCATATAACCAACAGGAGTAAGGATAGCAGTGGTGCTATTATAAAACCGAAAATAAAACTGTTGACATTGTCGAAGTTTATATATCTGGCCATTAAAGATTCAAGGATGAATGTCTGTAGAATATATATACCTAAAGTGTACTGGCCATATTTGCTGATTGTATCTATAAGTTTGTTTCTTACTCCATTTATGCACCAATGGAACAGGGATATGAAGAATGTTGACCCTATAATTCCTATCATCAGCCTGTAATATCTCAGGTATGCAAGGTATAGTGCTTCGGCAAACTCTCCACCCTTTAATTTGTGCATTAAAGCACCGGTGGGTTGCCAAAACTCCTTGCTCCAGAAAAGAAGCATTACTAAAAATATACACCCTGTGGCAATGGCAATTGCTTTGTAGTTCTTTTCTATTATATCCCAGTATTCCCTAATTACAATTCCTGTAACGAAACAGGGATACATGATGTCGATATTTGTGGTAAAGTAACCTATTCTGTATATGTGTGGAATCTGTGTCAATGCCAGTGTCGCAGCTAATGCAATTATCCGATATTTGCCAAAACAATATGATATCCTTGCTAAAAGGAAACAGAAGAATGCTGTCTTGAGAAACCAAAAACCAGATTTCAGTTGGAAGTCCAACTTATCGAGGAACGAACTCTGGTTTATTAGTGTTGTAACTGTTGTGAAGAGTAATGCTGCAGTAAAGCAAGGCAACAACAGTTGCCTTGCTTTTGTAACTATACCTGACATTAAGTCTCTTTTCAAACCCGAAGCAGCAAAATAACCGGATATCATCATGAACAATGGCATGTGGAATGAGTAAATCATTATATACCCGGGCTCGTCAACGTAGTCACTGCTCAACAGGTGCTGAAAGCAGTGTCCCAAAATGACCAGATATATTGCAAAAAGTTTTAGGATATCAAATTGTTGCAGTCTCATGTGTTTGTTTGTTAACAACCGCTTTATACTATGAATTCCCTTATCTCGCAGTTGCCGAAGAGGGTGACATCCCTGTGGGTTACTCCCTTTATCTCTGCCTCCATTATGCGGCAAAAGAATCCGTGGCTGAAGGCAAGAATCTTCTGCCCGGGGTACTCACGGCGCACCTTGTCCAGGAACTTGTGCGCGCGCTCCTTCATGGACTCCTCGGTTTCCACAGTGTCGTTGTATACAGCACCTTTTATGGGTGTGCCGGCAAGGTTGCCAAGGTCGCGCTCGCGCAGCAGCGGTTCCTTTATAAAGGTGCATTCGCGTCCCTCGAGAGCAATCTCTGCCGTGTCGAGGCAACGCTTGAGGTCGCTGCAGAGCACAACGTCAAACTCCAGTTCGGCAATTCGCGGGCGCAGCGAATGTGCCTGCTCAATACCTAATGGCGACAGGTGTCCGGGCGTCTGCCCCTGGAATAAACCCTTTGAATTCTCTATTGTCTCGCCATGGCGGGTCATATAAATTGTTGTAGCCATAATTGTCCTTTTGCTTTTCTTCTTATAAATGCAAAGGTAACAACAAACAGGTAAAAAACATAACGCAGTAATGATAAATTTGCTAATTTTGCAATACTATGGAACAAGTTGACAAAAAAACCTCTATTTTCCAACGCCCGGTGTGGGTGGTTGTATTTGCCCTCTCGGCCGCAGTGGCATGGGGCTGGGCCTATCCGCTCATTAAACTGGGCTTTGCCGAATTTGGGATAACACAAGCGATGACGGGCAGTAAAATGCTCTTTGCAGGAATACGCTTCATGCTTGCCGGTGCAGTGGTGCTTGCCATTGCTGCAGCAACGCGCCGCCGTTTTGTGGTAAGTGGCTGCGGTAATTGGTTCTATGTGCTGCTCTTTGCATTGCTCAACACGGGACTGCATTATTACTTCTTTTATGTGGGGCTTTCCTACAGCGATGGCGCACGCGCGGCAATCTTGAACTCTTTGGGTACCTTCATGCTGGTGTTGCTGGCATGCATGTTCTTCAAGAGCGACAGGCTCACAGCAAACAAAATAGTGGGCTGCGTACTTGGTTTTGCAGGTATTATGGCGCTGAACATCGGTGGCACGCAGGGTGGCGGTTTTACCTTTATGGGCGACGGAATGATAATACTCAATGCTGTGTGTTCGGCCTTGGCGGGTCTCATGACCCGCGGTCTGGGCAAGCGTGTCGATGTTTTTGTGGGCACAGGCTACAGCCTTGCCCTGGGTGGCGTTATGCTTGTTGTGCCCGGGCTTTTCATGGGCGGTACTCTTCCTGCCCTTACAGCGGCCGGCGTTGCAATCCTGTTTCTGCTTGTCTGCATTTCGGCACTCGGTTTCACCCTCTACAACAAACTGCTAACCTGCAACCCCGTGGGCAAGGTGGCAATTTTCAATTCGCTCATTCCCGTTGTGGGCGCCGTCACTTCGTGCATGTGCCTGGGCGAACCTTTCTACTGGAAATATGTGGTCGCTGCCGGGCTTGCAACCGCAGGTATTTACCTCATAAACCGTGCGAAATAAAGTTGTTTTAATTAACTCTGTTTATTGGATAAAGTAATTATGCGTCGTCAGTTTATCATACTTATGCTTCTTGTACCGTTGTTTTGCTTGGCCCAGTACAATCAGGTGACAAACATTCCGACTGTATATATCAATACCCATGAAAGCAAGCCCATAACCAGCAAAAGCACATATATATATGCCGATATGGTGTTTGTTGCAGGTAGCGATACGGTACGCTATGACTCATTGCAAATCAGAGGGCGTGGAAATTCGACATGGAACCTTGCCAAGAAACCTTATCGCATAAAATTCAAGGAGTCTACCAAATTCCTTGGCAAGGGATATGCCAAGAACAAAAGTTGGACATTGTTGGCAAACCATGCCGACAAGTCTTTGTTACGCAATGCCGTGACATCGCGCATGGGAGCATTCCTTAATATGCCTTTCAATCCCGCAGCTCATTTTGTGGACCTTGTAATCAACGGTACATATGTGGGCAACTATCAGGTGTCCGACCAGGTGAATGTCGATAATAAGCGTGTGGAGATTTTTGAACAGGATTACGTGGCCGACGAATATGATAACATCACCGGCGGTTATCTGCTTGAGATTGATGGCTTTGCCGGTTCGGAACCGGTGTACTTCACAACAGACAAAGGATTGCTTGTTACAGTGAAATCTCCCGATGAAGATGTCATTAACCAAGCCCAGAAGGATTACATAAGCGAATATGTCGATAGTTATGAGCGTGCTCTCTTCAGCTGCGATTTCACCGACCCCGAAACAGGTTACCGCGCAATGACCGATTCTGCTACTCTGGTGGCGTGGTACATTGCAACGGAATTGAGCGCGAATCCCGACGGCTTCTGGAGCACATACATTTACAAGGAGCAGGATGACCCCAAAATATACTTTGGCCCATTGTGGGACTATGACATTGCCTACAACAACTGCATACGTGTGGGCGACATGACCTATAGCAGCATGGCCGATGAAGCGTTGGGCGAGGACCTTGCAAAAGTTTGGGTACGGAGACTGGTAACCGACCCATGGTTCAATCAGGCTGTTAACGACGCATGGACAAGGAATGTTGCCGATGGTCTTGAGGCTTATCTCCTGAATTACATAGACAGCATGGCTGCGCACATCGATGAGTCTCAACAACTGAACTACTCGCGTTACTCTATCAGTTCAAGGGTCTATGACGAAGTGTTCCTTTACACAACCTATACCGACTACATTACACAGTTGAAGGAGTTTATTACCGATCATTCCGGGTTCCTGACATCGCTTTTTGCTGCACGTCTCAATGGTGATAGCGTCAATATTGGAGGTGGTGGGGAGGTCCCGGGTGAGTTATTGCCGTTTGAACCGGATGCTTCGTTCTATTACCGCATATATAACAAAGGGAATAACATGGTGCTCGACGTGAGTGATGATGGGTCGGGAATAGTCGTAAACACACCAAAACCCGATTGTAACACTCAACTGTGGAAAGTTGAGAAAGAAGGAGTATACTGCCGTTTCATTAACAAAGGTACAGGAATGGCGTTAAATGACCCTTCTGATGTGGGGGTTGCTGCCACACAATTGAACCTTGCTGCTATAGATGTCAAGGATACAAGGCAATTGTGGCAACTCTTCACTGTGAACGAAAACGGAAACTACAACATGATAAATGCATACACAAACTTTGTCGTAAATAACTCCATGGGTACAAGTGAGAACGGCAATCCAGTAATAGCATACACCAACGACGACAGGAATTCTGTGAGTAACAACCGTCAATGGCGTGTTGTCCCCGAAGAATCGGTACCCGGTGCCGTCCCCGATGATGTTAAGGACATGCTCATGGCAACCGTGTGCGAGGCCGAGACCTTTTTGGCCTCACTCACTGCTTGGAATGTGGGTGAGGCACCTTTCCTTTACAATAGCGGCAAGGTAGACACTTTGCGCCGGGCCGTTGCCGACGCCCGCAGTTTTGAATCCACAGTCAAGGACGATTATGTCCTGCGGAATGTGAACCTGGCGAATGCCTTGGAGAGTGCACGCGTGCTTAATGTACCTTCGCCCATGCAGCAATATGTGCTCAGGCACCGCGACAGCGGTTTTGTGCTCAATGTCACAACAGAAAAAGTGTGTATTGGAACATATGAACCAGAAAACAACTCCCAGCATTTTATCTTTGAACCTTCAAGCGAAGATGGGAAATACCGTATAAAATCGTGCAATGGACTATATGTATCATTGGGTACAATGAACCAGTGGCACATGTACGGGTACCAGGAGATATACAATGAAAACAATGCCGCTTTTACCATACTTCCAATGGACGACCATTACCGCATAAATGCTGTAAACGGAGTATTCGCTACTACATATACCGATGAGGGCTCAAAGGTCTATGGCAACAAGCACGAGACGCAATTGGGCAGCAATGCTTTTGGCGAGTGGTTGCTCGAAGCGCGACAGGTAGGTGAGGATAACCAACTGCAAACGAAGGCTGCCGAACTTGTTGCATTGGTGAAGGAGGCCGGGGATATGCTTGCAGCCTTGCCGCAGTCGTGGGTGGGTGACAGGCCGTTGCAGCATTCAACCGCAAATGTCAATGCGCTGGAGAAAACTGTGGCCTCGCTTCGTGGAGTAGTGTATGAAACAGTTGTTGAATATGACAATGCCATTGCTTTGCTCGGTAAAGCAATGGCGGCTTTTGCACTGTTGAACCCCGTTGATTGTACAAAGACGTATAATTTGCGCAGCGCGGGTGGAGTGAACCTATCGACCGCTTTTGGACTTACCGTTGAGGTTCCCGAACCCGGCAATGCTGCCCAGCATTTTGTGCTGCAGTCTGTTGAAGGAAAGCCGAACTGTTATAATATCTACAGCAGTGGGGCGTATCTGAGTGTTTCTGATGAGACAGTGCCCATGTTTGTTTTCGATGATACACCGCATGGCGATAACGGTTGCTTTGTTGCCACCCAGGTCGCTGACACACTCTTTACACTCACAAGCATTGCAGGAGTTGTTGGAGTTGAGGTTGGCGCCGGCAACCGGGTACTGCCGGCTGTAACAGACGACAGCAATGCTGCATGGTCACTCGTTGAGGTAAGCGGGGTAACCGCTGTAGACCCCATTGGTTATGAACGGGATATAGACTATGCCGTGCGTTATAACAAGGAACGGCAAACCGTTGGTTTTGTCTCACCCGACATACAGGCAATGGCTACAGTGGACGTGCGCATATATACCACAGGCGGTTACCTGCTATACACCTTCAAGGCAACTACCGAACAGTCTTTGTCTCATTTGCCCGGCGGCACATATATCATAAGTTGGGAGTGGGTCGGCCGCAAGCACAGTGTAAGGTTCCTGAAGGAGTAGCGTGTCTGCTAAAACCTTACCCCGAACGACATCTGTATCTTGGCATACATGTCGGTCATTGACATTGGGTTGTACCGGGTGCCGAAGATATACATAAGTGCCGTGAAACCTGCGTAATAACGCTTGTGGTTCCATGACGTTCCGAAACGTACAATGCCGCCAATGTTTATTTCGTTTTTCCTGTAGAAAGTGCTGCCGTCCTGCCTGTACTCCAGTCTGTTCATGAACGACAATGCAGGGAGTGCTGTGCCATGCAACATCCAATGACTGTCCGGTACCCAATTGTAGGCATAACCGCAATTGATGTTCAGGCAATCATATGCCGAACGTTGTATAATACTTGTTGCCGGAATCCGACCTTCCGTTGCGGCAGACAACGCTTCCGGGTTCAGTTCCAATGTGTTGTGGAAAAATGATACACCGGCAATTACGCTTCCGCAACTTCTTTTTTGCCGGTAACTCTGCGTCAATGCGGCAGGGTAGGAGAATTTGCGGTTATTGAATACAAAATATCCGTTGGCATATATTCTGCGGCTCTTCACACCTTCAATATCCTTGTCGCAAATTGTCCCGTTGAAATTGTTAATGCTGTAATGACTCTGTGTGCTGTAGGAGAAATCCCCGCCAAGCATCCTGCCATATGCGCTGGCCGAGAGTTCCATATTCTCCTCGCCGCTTTTGTTGAAGAGATTGCCCACATCTTTTTGGAAACCTATTCCCAACCACCTGTAACTGATGTGGAAACCGGCTTTGAACGTGGGGCGCGCAAGCAATGAAATGTTGCTCGCCGGCTCCTGCCATTTCAGGTCATAAGTGTTTATTACAGTCGTAGTCCTTGCCTTTATGCAGAAGGGGTGTTCAGCGCGCGCCACGTACAGTGTATCGGCCTTTCTTTTGGCCCACCATGCTCCAATGCCGCCAAAGAAACCCTCCTGAGCTGACAGTGGTATTTGGACGGTGAATATAAGCAATATGAACAGAATCTTTTTCATGCAATCTTCGGTGTCAACAACTGTATAGTTACTCTTCCTTTTCTTTAAGCCCCATCAGCACCTTGCCATTTCTTTTGACCACAAGTTCCCAGTGAAGTAGCCTTGCTGCTTTTTTTTTGCAATGCGAATATAGGCCGTTTTTTACAAATCTTGAAACGAATTTGCAATTTTGTGGGGTTTGCAAATAGTGGTGATAAAAATCTATTTATGTAATTATTTTATATCTTTGCCTTAAACCTCAAAAACAGACTGAACCCACGGCAAAATGTCAAAGTAAGTTTTGAGGCTAAAAATATAATTTCAATAACATGAATTTACAAAATAGTTCTCGATTTATAATGGACGAAATTGAGACCTTGCAACTACTTGCAGCATTTTTTCATGAGGCTGCAATGTTCATAGGTGTTCCCAAAGAAAACTCTCCGGAAATAGTAATGGGTATTGGCTTTTCTGCGTATGGCATTGAATTTATACAAATTGTTTATGAAAGGCGCAAGATTCTGGTTAATATTCCATTTCTCAGGAAAATAATTGCCACAACCACAAATTTTACCAATGACGCTCCAACCTTATACAGGACATTTGGATACAAATTGGCATATATATGGTACAGGTATCTCGTCGCCGGTGAAAAAAGATGTTTCAATAATGATTTAGACAGTTATTTCTTTGCGCAAGCATTGAATGCCGTAAAAGGAATCCCAATGTCTCCTTCAACAATGACACGCTGTGACCTGAATGACAAAGAACCAATCCTTAAAATGCTTAAAAGTGAATTTGGTATGGAATGTATGGTCAATCGTGGATATGACAAGGTAAATCGGCAGATTGTCGAGGCTCTTTCCTTTACACAAACCGAATTCCTGAGAAGAGGAGAAGAATTGGCAAAACTATATAATGAATCTATAAGTCGTCATATGCCCACAATTGATAATGCCGGCCTTGGTACTGTGGAGAACCCATTTCCCAATGTTGACGAGGCTGCTGACTTTATTCTCAAGAAAGAGCAAGAATATCTCAGGACTGATAGTTATCGTCAGAGAATTAACAATGAGCAGTTTTTTTACGATTTCCAAAGGAACTATTTTAGAATATCGTGGGCGTCGCCCAATGTTGCCTACTATCATCTGGAAGACGCAGAATATCCTTGTTTTGTAGCAAACCAATTGGAACCTACAGAAGAATTCAAAACGCCCAGATTTTCACTTAAACCATCATTGAGAAAAAACAAATTCTTATATAGAGGGCAAGCCGAGTTCTTCTCCCCATGCAAGCCATCTCTTTTTCGTGATTCAAATAAGCGCTATTATGTCGATGACATGATTCAAATAAACGAAATGGAGGTTCTCCTACGCAAACATCCGCTTGTGAAACTGTTTGAACAGGGATTTTTGCTTATGAACGAGTTTATACGCTTTAAGGTGAATTATGTTGGTCTCAGTCAGCACTATTATAACCGTACACAACTGCTTGACCTTACAAGTGACATTGAAGTCGCAAAGTTCTTTGCTGTCACTACATTAGATATCGAAAACGATTGCTATGTCGAATACAGAGGGGACAAACTTGGAGTTCTCTATTATTACGATATAAAAGCAGATACTTTTACAATACAAAAAGGACGCAAATATCATGTAGAGGCAATTGGTAAACAACCATTCATGCGTAGCGGAAACCAATCGGGGTTTCTGATAGACTTGGAAAGGGATGATGACTTTAATCTTCTTCCCAATGTACGCTATGTTTTTTTTCGTCATGTCCCCTCCATAACATCCCGTATATTCAAGGAGTCATATAATGGAGACAAATATATGCCACAAGAAATATTGCGCACACATTGGTACAATAGAATCACAAACGAGGTTGAAAAGAAAAACATCTCGTTGGAAGCCTTGGAACTAAACATCAAAAGGAACCCGCATGAGAGTCCCGTGCGCATAAAAACTGAACTTGAAAAGAAAGGGTTTAACATAAACAGTGAATACAAATCTGTATTTACAGAAGAAGAACTAGAGTCTTATTACCAAAACAGTGAATCAATTTGGAGAGAATTTTGCTCGAATATCCATTTTTACGGCCCCGAAGGAAAACTATTGAAGAAACATCTTTTGAATTTGCCCAATGACAAGCGTTATCGATGGGCTTTTTACCGTGACTGATGGACATTAAATACTACAGAGTAATGGACATACCTCATCTTAATTACTGAAATTTCCCATTACTCATTAACTATATCTGAAATTAAATCAAAAATCGGTCTAAACGTTTCAAATGAAATATTATCAAAAGGCTTTTCGCCGGTTGCTATGCTGTTGGCAAAATCATTTTTAGACATTGCTATATTTTCACCGTTTGATTTAAAAACTCCGGAGTCTATAATCTTTGGATAAGGAGACTTTGCATCATCGCGTTTCCTAATCTGTATGTTCTCTGTTTTATGAAATCCTGTTTCATAAACAAATTCATTGCTTAAATAAATTCTTCTTCCTTTATTGTTAGTTTTCAGTAATATGTCGTCCGTATAAAAATGCTCAATACATATCTCTTTAAAATCTCTATGCATTGGTTGTGGAAGCAGACATGAATAAAGGTTATTACCCCAATTCTTATAAAGTTTCTTGCCTTCACAACAATGCTTAACGTATTTTGCGTCATCACAGTCAAATAAACAGACAATTCTTACGTCATGTAAAATCAAATCCCTCGCTTCGCAAAGTTTATATAGGTATGAATTGTTTATTTTTGCTTCATCGGGATATTTGTAAAAGTGTATTTTTAAATTGACAAACTCTACCGGGCACAGAACGAAGTGTATAATGTAGGGTAGAGCCTTTTGAGGGTTAATTGCTTTGATGTTCAGTTAGTTAGGTTGGTTTGCTATGTGGAGTGGCACAAAACGAAGCGTTTACATTGGTTTAATTTCGGTTTAATTTTGACGGCATAAACGGAGGCGCAGGTTTGCGTCTGGTTTACATCTATGAGGCTGTGGGTTTGCACCTGCGGCCTTTTTTGTGTGCAGACGGTAAAACCCTTGTGTGGAGCGGTTTGAGGGCGTATTTGGGGCTTTTATGGGCTTTGTATTGCTTCTGTTTGAATGGGCTTCGAATGTGCTTTTAACGGCGGTTGAAGTGGGGTGGGGTAGAAGAGTGAAAAATGCCCGATTTTGGCTTAGGGGTTACTATTGGGGTTACAGTTAGGGGTTACATTTTTGAAAAATAGGGGTTACACATTCGGGGTTTTGGAGGGGGGGGGATAGAGGGGATGGAACTTGCCATTTTGAGGGGGTAGGGTGGGGGAAACTGCCCATTTGCGATATAGTTTTTTGTGTTCAAACAATGTAAAAACCCCGTTAGAATGCGGTTCTTACGGGGTTTTATGGTTATTAGAGGGGGTACCATACCCTAATATGGGGTATTTAGAGGGTACGGGGTATATACGCTTCGTTACATAGAGTCCTTGCGACCGCCCCAGATGATCCGAAGATGCGTCACCCGACATTTGCAATGTCCGAAGTCTGGGCATCCGAAACATTTTTTCCTTTTTCACGCTGAAGTTGGGCTATCCGCTCACGCAGTTGTCCTATCTCCTCTGCCTGTCCCCTAATGACTGAATCCTTTTCTTGTATTACGTTCAAAAGTTTATCTTCAAAACCTGTTGTTTGTGTGGGTTGTGATTGAGTGTGAAACATCTCCCCCTCGCCCATAATAACCCACTCGATATTTACGCTTGGGTATGATAATTTCATACGGCGCAAAATTTCAAGAGACAACTTCTTTCTCCCGCTCTTAATATCGCTTATACCTGCCTTGTTTGTTTCTAAAACGGCTGCAACCTGCACATAATCGCTTACGGCACCCATTTGTTTAAGGCTCTCTATTACCTCAATAAATCTGATATTTTCACTCATGTCTCACTAAAAGTATGAAAAAATCCATCAATATATTTTGCAGTATGAGAATTTCATACTATCTTTGCATCGTGTTCAATTAAGAACGAGCGGCCAAAGATACGAAAATTTGCCGAGTTGAACGAATTTTAGAAGCATAAAGATATGAAAGCAAAAGTGATAATAGTAAGCGGAAGCAGAGAAACAGAGGAGGTTTTGAATAGAATTGTGCATAAGGTTAGTTCTGAAACTTCAATAAAGGCCTACCCTAATGTCGATTTTGGTGCAGTATTTTTCCCTGTGGATCAGCACGACCTTACATTCTTGAAGCGCATACTGAAAGACAAAGGTTTTTATTTCAAAGTAGAAGATGCCGAATAATAACAATTAAATAAGTGAGACTATGACAAAGCAAGAATTTCAAGACCTCACAGGTCGCAAAGTAACAGAAGAGGAATACCGTAATATTGAGAAGATGTACTACGCGGTTCCTAACATGGATAAACACGAGTTTTGTAAGCGTTGGGTACAGACAGGTAACAATCCTTTGACAATTGAATTGACCAAGCAAGTCATATTGCTTAACGGTATGCTTGAGGAACGTAATAACGAGGTTGACGATTGCCATGACAAAATGGAAGAACTTGCGTGGTTCCTCATTGGCAAAGCTGATGCCTATGAAGATAGCGATTTCTATAACGAAGCAATTAGAATCGTTGGACACAAGGCTGCAATCCTTCATAAAATCAAGATGGGTTATCACCTTTGGAAAGAGGATAGAGATTATATCAAGGACAACCTTAAATAACCTGGGGTATGGAAAAGGCATTCGTAACAAAGAGTACCCTTAATAAGGTTTGCTTCTTCCTTATTATCCGTGGCAAGGAGTTCACTCACACCCCAGACGTTGGGGTAACATTCAAGGCAACCGATGAGTTTGTAGAAGAGATGAAGAACAAGCTGGTGACTTGCTACGGATGCAGTCTAAAACCGATTATTAACGAAGTAAAATAAGTGAGAAATGAAACAGTACATTCACGTAACCAAGGAAACGCGTCAGAAGCTGATGAAGATTTTCGGCTGTACTGAGCGGATGGTGTTTTATGCACTCCAGTTTGACGAAAAGAAGGGCAATTCGGATTTGGCGAAGAAGATCCGCAAGGCAGCCTATGAGAATTACGGTATTTTGATGAATGTGATCCCAGCCATGGAGACACTCCACGATCACGACAACTATATGCGCCAGTATTTGCCGAACGGGGCAATGTTGGAGTTCAATAAAAACAATGGTGATGGAGATGTTTATATACACGGCAAGTGTGTAAGGCATTACGAGAACCTTTTCTGGTCAGATATTGAGGGTATCCAAAACTGGGCGATGACCTTGAGATAAGGAGGGTTTTATGGAATACTACGGTAATACACTTTGCATTTCAGCGCGCGAACTTGTGGATGGGGGCATTATGTCTATCCCCAACTACAAGCAGCTATCCGCTCGTGGGCGCATTGATGTGGTACGCCGTGGTGGTAGAAGTGGCTACGCCCTTGTATCCGTAAGCAGCCTCCCTGATACCTACAAGGATAAGGTGAAAGCCTTGTATCCCGACCCGTCTCTTGAGGTGCTGCTTGCGTGGCTGGATGCCAACTATGAGATAGACCAGGCTGCCGTTGCCTATTTTGCCGACTGGAGAAACA
>JAFQUE010000070.1 GCA_017408685.1 Bacteroidaceae bacterium
ATCGTCGCTATCCTGTGCATTACCTGTAAAGGAACCTGCCAATATCTGGGAAGTCTCAATCTCCACCAGCGTCACTACGGGCGGTGTGTAAAATTCTTTTTTCGGTTTTTTCTGTTTCATTGGTTAGTTATTGTTTTTCATTTATTAAAGGGCTACTAAGGGGTGCTAAGGCAGAAAGGAGAAAGCAGAAAGGAGAAAGGAGAAACAAAGATCCCTCGTCGCTACGCTCTGTCGGAATGACAGGTACGCGGTTATCTCTTTGCTCTTTGCTCTTTGCTCTGTACTCTGTTCTCTGTTCTCTGTACTCTGTTATCTAAAAAAAGCGCGCTACCGCAGGGCACGTTGCTGTGCCGCACGATAGCGCATTATATCTTATATTTTATATCTACATTTAGGGATGGGTAATACCCTGTGCTACAAGCTGTTACACAACACCCGTCACAAGCGGCGGGTGGAGCCGCCCATGCACTGTTGCAGTATATGGTGTTACCTGTTTGCATTTTTGTTTCTCAGTTGTCTGTTTTTAGTTTGTAAAGGCTGTTAAAGGCACTAATGCCACGACCCGAATGCAAAAATAGAAATTTTCATTAACCAATTTTATTAAATTTCATTTTTTACAAAAAAAACACATCTTTTAACAAAAATGCAGAGGGCAGGTACACTATTTGCTATAAGGTTTCTCTTTGCCCCAGCACTGCTGCATCCACGCCTTGCTCTTGGCCTCGACGGGGTTCTCCTGCGGAATCCAAAAGGAGAAGTCCTCGCCACCATCGGGCAGGAACTGCTGCTTGACAAAGTGCCCCGGGAAATCGTGTGAATATTTATACCCGTCGGAATACCCCAAATCGGCCATAAGTTTGGTTGGTGCATTACGCAAGTGCAGAGGTACCGGCAGGTTACCGGTCTCCCTCACTGTCGAAAGTGCATTGTTTATGCCCATATAAGCCGAATTGCTCTTGGGTGATGTCGCCAGATAAACCGTAGCCTCGGCAAGAGGTATGCGCCCCTCGGGCCATCCTATTTTTGTAACGGCGTCGAATGCAGCATTGGCAAGCAGCAGGGCATTGGGATTGGCAAGCCCCACATCCTCCGAAGCAGATATAATGAGGCGTCTTGCAATGAATGCCGGGTCTTCCCCACCCTCAATCATGCGGGCAAGCCAATACAGCGCTGCGTCGGGGTCACTGCCACGGATTGACTTTATGAATGCCGAGATTATATCATAATGCATTTCGCCGTCTTTGTCATAGGCGAGCGGATTCTGTTGCAGACACTGCTTGACCTTTTCATCGGTTACCACAACCGGAGACTCCGGGTCGCTCTCCACAACCAGTTCAAGGATATTGAGCAGTTTACGCGCGTCGCCACCGCTGTAACGCATTATAGCCGCAGTCTCACGCAACTCCACTCCACGGTTTTTCAGTGCCTCGTCGGTTGTTATGGCATGGTTGAGCAGTTTCATGAGGTCCTCGACCTCGAGGGATTTGAGCACATAAAGTTGGCAACGCGACAACAATGGGCGTATGACCTCAAAGGAGGGATTTTCCGTTGTAGCGCCAATGAGAGTTACTGTACCGGTCTCAACAGCACTCAACAGGGAATCCTGCTGCGACTTGTTGAAACGGTGAATCTCATCGATAAAAAGGATTGCACCTCCACGCGAAAAGAGAGGGGAGTTCTTGGCCTTGTCAATGACCTCGCGCACCTCCTTCACTCCCGACGACACGGCATTGAGCGTGTAGAAAGGACGGTTCAACTGATGGGCAATGATACGGGCAATAGTTGTCTTGCCGGTACCGGGAGGCCCCCACATAATAAACGAGAGTATGCGCCCCGAATCAATCATACGGCGCAACACAGCGCCCTCTCCAACAAGGTGCTGTTGACCGACATACCCGTCAAATGATGTGGGACGCAAACGTTCCGCCAATGGTTGTGCCATAGAATATAACTTTTTGGAAATGAAAAAAAACAAAGCACAGGACTTGCAAAACCCGGAAAACCGTAATTTACAAACCGTAAATATGGATTTCCGGGTGAGTGCAGTGCTGTAATCGGCTTTTTAGCCGTTCACTATATCAACTGAGACCTACTATCTCACCATCTACAAAATCAATATGATTGGCCTGCGGGTCCTTTGGCAAACCGGGCATTCGTATAATGTCGCCGGCAATGGCTACAATCATCTCTGCGCCTGCGTTAAGCACCACATCACGAATCTGCAGGTTGAAACCCTTGACTGCACCATACTGCTTGGCATCGGCGCTGAAAGAGAATTGTGTCTTTGCAATACATACCGGGAACTTTGCAAGGCCATATTTCTCGGCGAGTTTAATGCGGTCGAGAGCAGGTTTGGCAAATGTAACCGAAGCGACACCGTAGATATTCTTCGCTACCTTCTCTATTTTCTGCTGTATGCTGTCATCGTCGTCATATGTGAACTGCAACGGTTTTGAAGGATTGTTCTCAATGGTATCGACTACAATACGGGCCATCTCCATTGCACCCTCGCCGCCCTGGGCAAAAGCGTTGTTGATAACGAACGGCAAGCCGAGTTCCTTCTCGCAGTGCTCGCGCAGCAGCGCCATTTCCTCGTCGGTATCGGTAGCAAAGCGGTTGAACACCACAACCACCGACTGACCGAATGAGCGCAGGTTGGCAACGTGACGGTCAAGGTTGGCAAGGCCGTTGCGAAGACCGTCCATGTCGGGTTCCTTAATCTTGTCAAGTTCAACGCCGCCATGCATTTTAAGACCCTGGGCCGTTGCAACTATTACTGTAGCATGAGGTTGCAGGCCACTCTTGCGGCAGAGAATATTGTAGAATTTCTCGGCACCGAGGTCAGCACCGAAACCGGCCTCTGTAATTGTATATTCGCTGTGTGCGAGTGCCATTTTGGTCGCAAGCTGTGAGTTGCAACCGTGAGCGATGTTGGCGAATGGACCGCCATGGATAATGGCCGGAGTATTCTCGGTTGTCTGCACAAGGTTCGGCTGGATTGCGTCCTTGAGCAGTACCATGATTGAACCGGCAACACCAAGGTCCTTTACTGTGAACGGTTCGCCGGAATATGTATAGCCGAGCATGATGTTCTCAATGCGGCGGCGAAGGTCGGCCTCATCGCTTGCGAGGCAAAGGATTGCCATAAGTTCCGAAGCCGGAGTGATATCGAAGCCGGCCTGTTCAACGAGCCCGTTGCTGGCAGGGCCTATACCTGTAATTATCTGACGGAGAGAGCGGTCATTGACATCGAGCACACGACGCCACAGAATTTCCTTGAGCCCGAAACCGTCCTTGGCATGCTGGTAGAGATAGTTGTCGAGCAGGGCAGAAATCATGTTGTGGGCCGATGTAATGGCATGGAAGTCGCCTGTAAAGTGGAGGTTGATTTTCTCCATGGGGAGCACCTGGGCATAGCCGCCGCCTGCAGCACCGCCTTTCATTCCGAAACAGGGTCCGAGCGAAGGCTCACGCAACGCGACAACTGCTTTCTTTCCAATCTTGTTTAGACCGAGTGCAAGACCTATTGAGACCGTAGTCTTGCCTATACCGGCCTTGGTTGCTGTGATGGCAGTAACAAGAATGAGTTTGCCTTTCTGTTCTGTTATAAGGTCAAGAGGCAGTTTGGCAATGTACTTGCCGTAATGTTCAAGGTCATCGGCTTTGATACCTATTCCGGCAGCCACGTTCTCAATGCGCTCAAGTTTTGTTTCATGAGCAATCTGGATGTCACTCTTCATAAATATATCTTTTTTAGTTTGCAATTACATGTTTGTCCGGCGAAGATAAGAAAAATATATTATAAAGTTCAATTATTTAGGGGTTCTTTAATAAAGTTCGGGAATAATTGCACTATCTTTGCCGCAACAGCAATGCCTAATACGTATGTTATCGATACTGATTCCCACCAAAGACTATGACTGCCACATCCTTGTCGAAGAACTCCACAAGCAAGGAGAATCCATGGGATTGCCATACGAAATCATTATCGGGGAGGACGGAACCGCCGAAGAAAACCTGCGACTGAACGCTATTGCCGACTCGCTGGCGCATTGCCGTAGGATAATAAAGAAAACGAACATAGGGCGTGCCGCAATACGTAACCTGCTTGCAAAGGAATCACGTTACACGAACCTCATATTCATCGATTGCGACGCCGTGGTAGAGAACAACTGTTTCCTTTCCCTCTACGCCAATGCTTTGGCTACAGACAGTGTTGTCTGTGGCGGTCTCTACCATGCAAAAGAGCAGCCTGACGACAGCTGTTCTCTCCGTTACAGGTATGAAAAAGAAGCCGACAAACTGCGTGGGGCAACAACACGAAGCAAGGCACCATACGAGCGGTTCGCAACATTCAACTTTGCCATAAAGAAGGATGTGTTCACTTCAATTTTATTCGACGAATCAATCATCCGTTACGGGCACGAGGACACTCTCTTCGGCAAAGAACTCGAAAGGCGCGGTGTAGGTATCCTCCACATCGACAACCCGTTATTGCATAACGGACTTGAAGACAATGCGGTTTTCCTTGCAAAGAGTGAACTGGCATTGGAGACACTCTTCACAATTGAAGACAAAATGGAAAGCACACCACTGCTCTCCGCTGTCCGCAAATTGCGGGCATTGCATTTTGAAAGCATATTCATGATATATTGGAACTTGCGCAAAGAGAGCCTCAGAAGGAACCTGCTGGGCAAAAAGCCTTCACTCACAAAATTCAAAATATATAAATTAGGCTATTACATTTCGCTCCAAAAGAAGGCGCAAGAGTAATTTCTTTAATAGTTTGCCGTTTCTACAAGCATTTAACCCTTACCCAGACCCGCTTTTTTGAAAAAAAGTGTTATTTTTGTAGATTGAAACATGTTTCAACGCCACACGTATATAAACATAAATAAGATACAGCAATGACTGAAATTAACGAAACTGAAAAAAACGAGAAGAAGAGTATCAGTTTTATCGAACAGATTATAGTAGATGACCTGGCGCAAGGCAAGAACGGAGGAAGATTACAGACCCGATTCCCGCCCGAACCCAACGGTTATCTCCACATAGGTCACGCAAAGGCCATTGCCATTGACTTTGGAATGGCGCAGAAACATGGCGGTGTATGCAACCTTCGTTTCGACGACACCAACCCGCAGAAAGAGGATATGGAGTTCGTGCGCGCCATTGAAGAGGACATCAAATGGCTCGGGTTCGAATGGGGCAAGGTATGCTATGCCAGCGACTACTTCCAGGAACTGTGGGATTTTGCCGAGTGGTGCATAATGAACGGCCGTGCATATATCGACGAGCAGACATCGGAGGAGATTGCACAGCAGAAAGGCACCCCGACCGAGGCCGGACAGAACAGTCCTTACCGCGACCGCCCTGCCGAGGAGAGTCTTCGCCTCTTCCGCGAAATGAACAGCGGCAACGTAGAACCGGGCAAAATGATTCTCCGCGCCAAGATAGACATGGCAAGCCCCAACATGCACTTCCGCGACCCAATAATGTACCGTGTCCTGAACATGCCGCACTGGCGCACAGGAAACAAATGGAACGCCTACCCCATGTACGACTTCACACATGGACAGAGCGACTACCTTGAGGGCGTGACACACTCGATATGTACTCTGGAGTTCGTGCCTCACCGCGACCTCTACGACCTGTTCGTTACTTGGATAAAGGAGTGGAAGGGCGACGAAGGCGACATTCAGGACAACCGCCCACGCCAGTATGAGTTCAACAAACTGAACCTCAACTACACACTCATGAGCAAGCGCAACCTGCTCATCCTTACAAAAGAGGGCGTAGTGAACGGTTGGGACGACCCCCGCATGCCCACAATCTGCGGTATACGCCGTCGCGGATACAGTCCTCAGGCGATACTCAATTTCATAGACAAGATAGGATATACCACATTCGACGCCCTCAACGACATAAAGTTGATGGAAGCGGCATGCCGCGAGGACCTCAACTCACGTGCATTGAGAGTAAGCGCAGTGGTGGACCCGGTACGTTTGGTAATAGACAACTACCCCGAAGGAAAAGTCGAGGAGATGATGGCCGTAAACAACCCCGAGGACGAAAATTCCGGTTCACACATAATACGTTTCTCACGCGAACTCTACATAGAGCGCGAAGACTTCATGGAGGATGGCGGAAAGAAATTCCTGCGCCTTGGCCCCGGCAAGGAGGTACGCCTGAAAAACGCATATATCATCAAATGCGATGAAGACCCGGCCAAGTGCATTGAGAAGGACGAGAACGGCAACATCACCTGCATTCATGCCACATACGACCCCGAGAGCCGCAGCGGCATGCCGGGTGCCGACCGCCGCATAAAGGGCAAGACACTGCACTGGGTAAGTTGTGCCCACAGCGTGCCGTGCGAAGTACGCGACTACAGTTGCTTGTGGACCTGCGAGAACCCGCGCGACGCAATAAAGCAGTACGAGAAGGAGAATGGGGTAAGAGGCATTGAAGCCATGCGTCCTTTCCTGAACCCCGAGTCCCTGCGCATAAATAACGAGGCTTACATTGAAGAGTGGGCGGCAGACCTCCCGCACTTGAGTTACCTGCAGTTCCAGCGCATAGGTTACTTCAATGTAGACCCGGACAGCAAACCCGGCAAGCCCGTATTCAACCGCACTGTGTCGCTCAAAGGCAAGTAAGAGAACTGTATACCGCTTGCGGGAAGGATAAAACACATCTGCGAATGAACTACGAAAAAGGATATTTTGACACACAGGAATTCCGCGAACTCCTCAAGAAGTACGAGCAAGCCACAGCAATGGGCATGCACGCCTACTTCTCCATTGACGAATTCGTGGACCTGTCGTCATACTATCTTTATATAGAAAAGCACGAAAAAGCCGAAGAGGTGCTGAATTTTTCGAAACAGATTCATCCTGCAGCGGGCGAGAACACGAAAATGGAGATTCGGTTGCTGTTGAGCAAGGGCGAACCGCAGAAGGCGCTTGAACTGTTCTCGGGAATAGAGTTCGCCGATGACAGCGAAACAAGAATACTGCACGCCGAGATTCTCCTGGCACTCAAAGAGTACAAAAAGGCATACGATATTGCATACCGGTTGATAAAGGAATCGACACCCGAGGAAGACAACCTGTACGAAGCCCTTGAAATCCTGCTCGACTGCGGGTTTGCACTTGAGACACTGCAGATGTGCGACAAAGCACTGAAGCACATGCCCGGCAACAGGAGTCTGCTGGAAGTCAAAGCCGAAAGTCTTATAGAACTCCAACGCACGAACGAGGCCATAGAGTTGTACAATACACTTCTTGACGACACCCCCTACTCAACTTTCTACTGGGAACAGTTGGGACGCATATATTTCATGACCGGAAAATACGGCAAGGCATTGGAATGTTTCGAGTTCGAGAGTACAATCAACGACGAAATCGAATACCCGAAGATGATGATGGGGCACTGCTACTACAGGGCCGGCAACTACGCCAAGGCAGAAGCACAGTTCGCATGGCTTGTGGAACGCTACCCGCAATCGGTGCTTCCGCAGTTCTACATAGCATTGTGCGAGTTCCATTCAGGAAACAGAAGTGCTGCAGCGGAGCACTTCAGGGAGATTATCGACAAAGCCACCGAAGGTACAATAGAAGCAATGCTCGCAAGAGCGAACAAAGCAATGATACTTGACGCCATGGGTATGGGCGAACGTGCCGAAGAAGCAATATCAATGGCTATAATGATGCACCCCGATAACATGCAGCAGTTCATGCTGCCGGCGCCACACCTCTACGAACTGCGCGACAAGGAGAATCTCTCGTTCAGCGACATGAACATATTGGAACAGAAGGAATGGAGCCAAGAAGAATCATTATACAGGTTCGGCACCCATCTTTACAGGCACGGACACCCGGGCCTTGCATTGAGGGTATTCCGTTATATACGTCCATTCAGTTTCGACACATCGGACATTGACGCATACATAGCACGTATCCTGTGGGAGAGAGGCGACAAGGAGAGTGCCGAAACAGCAATAGAAAATGCCATGAATGGCAAGTCGTGCCAACTGTTCACGCTCTTCGGAATAACATTCGATCCCGAGATAACTCTCAGGGAATTCATTTCAAGAATACAATAATGCGCGAAGGTGACCCAAAAGTCACCCTCGTGTTACTCTCAATCTATAAGGTCCTTTAACCTGTTCTCCTCGCCCATCCTGCATATGAGAAGATTGTTGTCCTTTTCGGCAACAATGCAATTGTCAAGCCCCACAAGCACAACCTTATTCAAATCTCTTGTACTGACAAAGCAGTTATGTGACTCGGAGAAACTGATTTCCTTACCAACAGCAACATTGCCGTTCAGGTCCTGCGGCATATTCTCATGGAGAGAGAGCCATGTCCCAAGGTCGCTCCACCCGAATTCGGCCGGGAAGACAAACACCTCTTCGGCACGTTCCATAATTGCATAGTCCACCGATATATTACGGCATTCCGGAAAACGGTTATTTACATGCTCCTGTTCCTCGGGCGTGTCGTAATATGGCATCATGGACTCGAACACCGAAGCAATAGGAGACTGGTACACACGGAATGCATTCACTATTGTCGACACGTTCCAGATGAAAATACCTGAATTCCAGTAATAGTTGTTCTTTGCCACATATGAGCGGGCGATATCGAGAGAAGGTTTCTCCTTGAAGGAATCGACACGGAAAATCTCTTTGTTCGACAACGTTGAACTGCCCAACACAGCCTCGATATATCCATACCCCGTTTCGGGACGGGTTGGTTTTATACCTATAGTAAGTATTGCGTCGGAACCGTTTACAAAGCCCAATGTCGATTCTATGACACGGCGGAACTCCTGTACATCGGCAACAAAATGGTCGCTTGGGGTCACCACCATATTGGCCGATGGGTCACGCTTCTTTATTTTCCATGCTGCATAGGCTATACAGGGTGCTGTACTCCTGCGGCAAGGTTCCTTGAGAATATTCCCCACAGGCAACATTGGCAACTGCTCCTCTACCATAGAAGCATATTTCTCAGAAGTGACAACCCAGACATTCTCAACGGGGCATATCCCGGCGAAACGGTCTACGGTAAGTTGCAGCAAGGATTTGCCGCAACCGAGCACGTCGACGAACTGTTTTGGCACATTCTCCGTACTCAAAGGCCAAAGACGGCTTCCCACGCCACCTGCCATAATTACCAAATGATTCGAACCAGCCATAACAACAATGGTTTGTAATTAAATGATTCCGCTATTTGTTCTGCAATTTGCGCGAAGATAAACAAAAAAAAAGACAAAATCCGCAAACAGCGGACAAATATAACAAAACATAAAGGAAAGAAGTCTGTTTATAGATTCTATTGAGACAATAGAAAATATTTCACTGTTAAATTATGTATTTACGAAGATATTGACTATTTTTGCGGAAATGGAATTACAGGTGCTTTTCAACACCTTGAATGATTCCGGAACCTCTAAACCTGTAGGATATGCTTAAATTTTACCACATAATAATTCCGGCACTTCTTGCATTCATAGGCACATTGTGGATACATCCTAAAGTACTAAAGATTGCCATAATGAAGAACCTTGTCGACAATCCCGACGCACGCAAACTGCAACGTAATCCCGTACCGGTAATGGGGGGGATTGCCGTCTTCTTCGGAATCATCATAGGACTATGCGGTGCACAGACATTATTCAACCATTACAACGTATTCCTGCTGATATCGGCCATGCTCGTCATGCTCTACATTGGAACAATCGACGACATTCTGGACCTCACTCCCACAACACGTTTCCTTATCGAGATTCTTATTGTCGCATGGATAATGTACGTCAATAATGTCTCAATCAGTTCACTTTGGGGATTGTGGGGTGCATATACCATCCCCGAATGGGTCGCATGGCCGTTGACAATATTTGCAGCAGTGGGAATAATCAATGCAATAAACCTTATTGACGGCGTGAACGGTCTCTCTTCGGGATTCTGTTTCATGGCGTCGGTCCTGTTCACAATTGTGTTCTACAAAGCAGACAACATTGTAATGACTGTATTGGCGGTATCTGCTGCCGGAGCAATAATACCATTCTTCCTGCATAACGTATTCGGGAATTCCACAAGAATGTTCATTGGAGACGGCGGCACGTTGGTCATTGGCACAATGATGTCGATATTTGTCATGGAAATACTTCATTCCGACTCCTCTTGCAAATTATTGGCCGACAGCGGAATGGGTTTGGTGCCGATGACATTGGCAATATTGGCAATACCGGTATTTGACACACTGCGTGTAATGTCCATGCGCATAATAAGGGGGACATCACCGTTCCACCCCGACCGCACACACCTGCACCACATGTTTATTGAATTGGGATTCTCGCATGTAGGCACCACCGTATGCATACTCTCATTGAATTTCATGATTGTTATCGCATGGTATCTTTCATACAGATTAGGCGCTTCTGTCGACATACAACTTTACATTGTACTGGCACTGAGCATTCTTGTAACGTTTGTTTTCTACAAGTATGCAAGCATACAAATCAGCAGCAAAGGCAAAGGTTTGAAAATTCTGAAAGCTACAGCAAAGAAAATGAACTTCGAGAAAAAAGGGTTCTGGCTTGCTGTACAGAAATTCATTGATAAAATATGATTTTCATAGACAAGGCGTGCCACGGCACGCCTTGTCTATGAAAATCAATTACGTTCCAGGGAATAATTTACCGCACTGATACCGACAAGTCTGTCATATCTTTCACCGAATGCACGGTAATATATATATATGAGATACTCATTCTCTGTATCGTACAAATCCCCTTCAACTACCGATGTCTGTGCAATGGCTGCACCATCAGGAACCCACACATACATATAGTTGTACAATCCCAGTTTCAACAGTTGTGTCGTGTGATAATAACCGCCTTCGGGGTCATAGTCCAACCTGCTCCCGGGAGAAAAGGCGTTATTGCACAAATCGCCGAGAAGATAATAGTTGCCACCCTCACGATAAGGCACGTCAAGGGCAAAATGCACATACACATAATCGGCCTCTATTGCGGAACCGTACCCTTCATGAGTATTGACATAGTATCTGCCATTCTCATCAATGTACGAAGAATGTGTAACACGGCGTTTGTCCATGTAGAGCAGGACATGATACTCGTCGCCATACAAGGCAACCTCCTCCACATTCATACCAGGCCTGCCCGGGTGGGTAAGTTCAAACCTGCGGTACTCGTTGCCGGCATGGAATATTAGGTTTTCATTATGAACATACTCGAGCGAATTGCCGGTAATGTATGTCGGTTTCAACCCTCTCACTGCGTTATCGGTTCTCCTGTTCTGGTACACCACCGGTTTTATCTCGTCCGAAGGCGAAGCAATATTCAAACCGGAGCAGTTGACCGTGAACGAGAGTTGCTGCAGGTTCTCATTTAACGACACGTCGGTATCGCCGCTGACCGAAGCGCCAATGCCCAACTTAGGTTCAACAGCAGAAAAAGCGAAAAGAGCGACCGGAGTATCATCGCCCGACTCATCGTCAAATATTTCCACCTTATAATTACCCGACAGTAACAAACCGACATTCTCGTTAGGCAACGAGAAACTGTAACGCGTATAAAGTTGTGTGGTATTCACAGAATTCTCCCACTCCTCCACCGGAACATCATTGAATCCTTGAAGATAGTCAATTTCATGCAGGTCGGAAATAGTCCAGTCCGAATTGCAATGGGTTATTCTGTAAGTGAAGCGGTGATACACATGCGACATCTCATCGAAAGAGAAATACATTACATCGTCGCTCTTAAGATTTATTACAGGTATCGAATTCCATTCGCCGTTCAATTCCATACGCAGGGAACGCACATTGGGTACAAATGTCTGCATAAATTGTGCGCGACAAACCAAAGGCAACAGGAGAAGAAACAATATAATGCGTACGACTTTCATGGGAAACATGATTATTTGCTTGCGAAGATAATCATTAATAGATAATATTGTAGTATATTTACATAAATTAAGAAGCAGTTGGAATATACGCTCAACAAAAAAACATCTTTTCTGAACAGACTCAAAATACCAATTAGATGAGAAGAAAAACATTGCTTGCATTTTTCCTCGTTCTGTTACCTTTATTTTCAGGTGCACAGGAAATCATATATGAACAGCAAGACAGTATTGAGATTGAAGAGGTTATCAAAAAGCACTCCGCAATAAGATATGATGACAAAGGCGACCTTATAATTGCAGTCGCAAATGAGTTCATTGGCAGGAAATATGTGGCAGGCACGCTGGAAAGCAGCAAGGACGAGCCGCTTTACATAAGTTGCAACAGACTCGACTGCACTACATTTGTGGAACTTGTGGGGGCAATAAGCATGAGCATTGCCAAAGAGGAGAGAAGTTTCCGCAGCGTGTGCGACAACCTTGAGAGACTGCGCTACCGTGGCGGCGTGCGTAACGGTTATGCAAGCAGATTGCATTACATGAGTTGGTGGATTGCCGACAACACCGCAAAAGGAATTCTTGAAGAGGTAACCGCAAACAGTTGTCACAAGGAATATGAGCTCAAACTTGATTTCATGAGCACACACCCTGTCAATTACAGCAAACTGGAGGGAGACCCGGCCATGCAGGCACAGATAGCCGGATTAGAGAAACCTTTCCACGGCGTTACGGTAAAGTATATACCCAAGGAACTGCTTGACGGCGGGGAAGAGTCTCTTGATATAAAGAACGGAGACATAATAGCCCTTGTGACATCCATAAAAGGACTTGACGTATCGCATGTAGGGTTTGCCTGTTGGAAGAACGGCCGACTGCACCTCGTGCATGCCTCAAGCAGCAAAGGCAAGGTTATCAACGACACGGAGAACCTGTTCCGCTACCAAAAAGGTAAAAGCAGACAAACCGGAATAAGGGTCATCAGATTCAAATAATCATATTTACGGTTCAGTAGAAATTTCGTGTGGACGAAATAACTCAACTAAATAAAACTGTTATTCCTTGGTTTGTTTTACCCTTAATCTGTTGTCGTTTATTCTTCTTGTTGTCGTTCTATCACATACTTTTCATGACTGAAAAGTATGC
>JAFQUE010000071.1 GCA_017408685.1 Bacteroidaceae bacterium
AGGAGTGTGCTTTAGCACTGATGCGCGACTGAAGAATGTCGCTTGCGACTTGTGAACAAAGCGCAAAATGACTGTTTTTGCAGTGCCGGGACCTTTTGCGTACTTTTCAGTCATGAAAAGTATGTGATAGAACGACAACAAGAAGAATAAACGACAACAGATTAAGGGTAAAACAAACCAAGGAATAACAGTTTTATTTAGTTGAGGTATTTAGTCCACACGAAATTTCTACTGAACCAACATCACTTATTTCCACAATTTTCATCAAAAATCCATTTCTATTTGAATGAATTAATCTACTTTTACGGAACTTAATCTGAACTGTACATTATAAAATAAACATAACATCATGGATTACAGAGTTCTATTCTGGTTTGTGCCTGCTGCGTCGTTGCTGGCACTAGCCTTTGCCTGGTACTTCTACAGGCAGATGAAGAAAGAGAGTGAAGGTACCGAACGTATGGCCTACATTGCTGAGGCGGTTCGCAAAGGCGCAATGGCTTACCTGAAGCAGCAGTACAAGATTGTGACAATTGTATTCGTGGCTCTTGCTGTTGTATTTGCCATTATGGCCTATGTATTCAACATACAGAACGAGTGGGTTCCCTTTGCATTCCTCACAGGCGGACTATTCAGCGGCCTATCGGGTTTCTTGGGCATGAAGACTGCCACATATGCTTCGGCACGTACAGCCAATGCTGCACGCTCCTCAATGAACAGCGGACTACGCATGGCATTCAGGAGCGGCGCAGTCATGGGTCTTGTAGTGGTAGGTCTGGGCTTGCTCGATATCTCGGTATGGTATCTTATTCTCGACAGTTTTATTCCTGCCGACATTAATGACACCGGCATGAAACTGTGCATAATAACAACCACAATGCTTACATTCGGTATGGGTGCTTCGACACAGGCACTTTTCGCACGTGTGGGCGGCGGCATATATACCAAGGCTGCCGATGTGGGTGCCGACCTTGTGGGAAAGACAGAATATAACATCCCCGAGGATGACCCGCGTAACCCTGCTACCATTGCCGACAATGTGGGCGACAATGTGGGCGACGTAGCCGGCATGGGTGCCGACCTGTACGAGAGTTATTGCGGTTCAATCCTCTCATCGGCCGCGCTCGGTGCTGCGGCATTCGCTGCCGACGGTTCGGCAATGCAGACAAAGGCGGTATTTGCCCCCATGCTCATTGCCGCTGTGGGTATAGTACTTTCCATAATAGGTATATTCTCGGTTCGCACAAAGGAGAATGCCGACATAAAGAGCCTGATAGGTGCGTTGTCACGTGGAACGAACCTATCCTCGCTACTTATAGTTGCCGCCACATTTGCGATATTGTACCTGCTTGGCATTGAAAACTGGGTTGGCTTGTCATTGGCTGTTGTAGTGGGCCTTCTTGTGGGTATTGTAATAGGACGTTCTACGGAATATTATACTTCGCAGTCTTATGCTCCCACCCGCAAGGTATCCGAGGCCGGCAAGACCGGCCCCGCAACAGTTATAATCTCGGGAATGGGATTGGGCATGCTGTCAACAGCAATTCCGGTCCTTGCCGTTGTGGTGGGAATAATCTTGTCATACCTGCTGGCAACTGGTTTTGAACTTGGTAGCGAGAATGTGTCTATTGGCCTTTACGGCATTGCCATTGCATCGGTAGGAATGCTCTCTACCCTTGGTATAACATTGGCGACCGACGCCTATGGACCTATTGCCGACAATGCCGGTGGCAACGCCGAGATGAGCGGTCTTGAACCGGAAGTGCGCCGACGCACCGACGCGCTCGACTCACTGGGCAACACTACAGCCGCAACAGGCAAGGGTTTTGCAATAGGTTCGGCAGCACTTACCGCGCTTGCCCTGCTTGCTTCGTACATTGAGGAGATAAGGATTGCGCTTGAGCGCACCACCCCCGACATACTCATAAACGGAAAGCCACTGATGAGTGCAAATATTGTGGACTTCATGCACCATTACGACGTGACATTGATGAACCCTATGGTACTGTGCGGAATATTTGTGGGCGCAATGATGGCGTTCCTGTTCTGCGGTCTTACAATGAATGCTGTGGGCCGTGCCGCACAGAAGATGGTGTCCGAGGTACGCCGCCAGTTCAGCGAAATCAAAGGAATCATTGAGGGAAAGACCGAACCCGACTACTCACGCTGTGTAGAGATATCTACACGCGGCGCACAGCAGGAGATGGTGCTTCCTTCGCTGCTTGCCATTGCGGCGCCAATAATCACCGGTGTGGTGCTTGGTGTGCCAGGTGTGATAGGTCTTCTTATAGGCAGTCTGTCATCGGGATTCCTGCTGGCCGTGTTCCTGGCCAATGCCGGTGGAGCCTGGGACAATGCGAAGAAATATGTGGAGGAGGGCAACTTCGGCGGTAAGGGCAGCGACACACACAAGGCTACAGTTGTAGGCGACACCGTTGGCGACCCATGCAAGGACACATCGGGCCCGAGCCTCAACATCCTTATAAAACTAATGAGCATGGTTGCCATTGTGATGGCCGGCCTTACTCTTTCTTTCAACCTTATAGGATAAGAAATTATGCTCCCGATAGAAACACGAAACGAGATTATTGGATTACTGAAACGAGAGGTTGTGCCCGCAATGGGCTGCACAGAGCCTGTTGCCGTGTCGCTATGCACGGCAAAAGCGGTTGAGATTCTTGGTTGCGTTCCGCAACATATTGATGTAAGACTGAGCCCCAACGTGCTGAAGAATGCAATGGGAGTAGGTATCCCCGGCACAGGCATGGTGGGCTTGCCCATTGCCGTTGCTCTTGGCGCACTGGTAGGGCGCAGCGAGTACAGCCTGGAAGTGCTGAAGGAGACTACCCCGCAGGCCGTGGAGCAGGGCAAGCGCATGATTGAGGAGAAGCGCATAAATGTATCCCTTAAAGAGGGCGCATGCGACGTACTGCACATAGAGGTTGAGGTAGCAGCCGGCAACGAGAGGGCTGTGGCTATAATATCGGGCAGCCACACAAACTTCATATTCCTGCAACGCAACGATGAGGTGCTTTTAGACAATGGCCAGACAAAGGGCACTGTCAGTGACAGCAAGGCAACTGTTGAACTGACAATGCGCAAGGTGTGGGAATTTGCGACGGAATCTCCGGTAGAAGAACTTGCTTTTATTCTTGAGGCACGCAAACTGAACAAGAATGTTGCCGAGGAGTCGCTCAAAGGCGAATGGGGACATTGCCTGGGCCGTACAATAAGCGGAAATGCACGCAACAAGGTGTTTGGTGACACCGTGTTCACAAGAATGGTCTCTTATACTTCGGCCGCATGCGACGCCCGCATGGGCGGTGCACAGATTCCTGTAATGAGCAATTCCGGCAGCGGAAACCAAGGCATAGCCTCTACACTGCCTGTTGTTGTGTATGCCGAGGAGACAAAAGCAAGCGAGGAGAACCTTATCCGCGCATTGGTGCTGAGCCACCTGACAGTAATATACATAAAGCAGAGCCTGGGACGACTTTCGGCCCTGTGCGGATGTGTTGTTGCTTCCACAGGTTCCAGTTGCGGCATAACATTCCTTATGGGCGGAGGATATGAAGAGATGGCAATGGCAGTAAAGAACATGGTGGCAAACCTTACGGGTGTCATCTGCGACGGAGCCAAACCGAGTTGTGCGCTCAAACTTGCAAGTGCAGTATCCACAGCACTTTTCTCATCAGTAATGGCAATGGAGCACCACTGCGTAACCTCACTCGAGGGTATTGTCGATGACGATGTAGACAAGTCGATAAGGAACCTTACATCAATAGGTTCGCAAGGCATGCAGCAGACCGACAAGATGATTCTTTCAATCATGACAAACAAGTAATTTCGGGTTTAGAACCAAGCGACAAGAGTATGCAAAGAGAATGACCTATTCTTTTTGCATACTCTTTGTTATAAGGCACACCAAATAATGGTTCAGTAGAAATTTCGTGTGGACGAAATAACTCAACTAAATAAAACTGTTATTCCTTGGTTTGTTTTACCCTTAATCTGTTGTCGTTTATTCTTCTTGTTGTCGTTCTATCACATACTTTTCATGACTGAAAAGTATGC
>JAFQUE010000072.1 GCA_017408685.1 Bacteroidaceae bacterium
GACGGTTCGTTTTTCGTTCCTTACTTACTTATTGACCTTTGATATATATCAAAGGACGCGTTGTACTGCTTGTCTGTATGGAATGTTGTCAAGGATCATCGTGCTTAACGACGCGCAACGCTTGTTGTTTGCCGAAAGCGATGACAAAGGTAAGGCAAAAATTCGGACTGGCAAACAAAATCGCAAATAAAATTCAATTATTTTTAAACATCTTTTAAAGATTGCTAATAGTCAACAACTTATGAAAACAACTTTTTTATACAATTTCTTGGCAGGAGTTCCGAGTATAAAATTCAAAACTTGGGTTAATTTCTAAAACATCTTAAATAAGGTACGTAATATTATATATTTTAGTAACTTTGCGGCAATTTTCGAAAAGGATGAAAAGAGACAGCGCGATATATATACGGTTAATAGCATTGCTCATCACAATGCTACCCCTACTGGTTTTTGCCCAAGGGGGCAAGGTGCGTATATATGGCAAGGTGTCTGATGCAAGCGACAAAGGGCCGCTACCCTATGCCTCGATAAGGATAAGCGGAACATCACTGGGTTGCAGCAGTGACAACAACGGAAACTTTTCATTTTACGTCCCATCCATGCGTGACACCCTCATTATATCAAGTGTGGGATATGCCGAAAAGCGCATAGTGCTGTCAAGAAAGACAAGACTGCCCATAAAGGTAGCGCTGAAACCTGCCGACTACTCGTTATCCGAAATAACAGTAAAACCTAAAAAAGAGAGATACAGGAAGAAGGACAACCCGGCCGTGCTGCTTGCAAGAACTATAATAAACCGGCGTGATGACAACTCACCGAAGAACAAGAAGTATTTCAGCCGTGAGCGGCATGAAAAACTGAACCTTGCGCTTAACAATTTCAATGCAGAAAGCGACAAACACTTCGGGAAACAGTTCGGGTTTCTTGAACAGTACATTGACACGTCACAGATTTCGGGCGAACCGATACTGCACATTTCAGCACGTGAACTCATAGCAACCGACTACTACAGGAAAGAACCGGAAAGAGAGCGCCAGCATGTGAAAGGGCGCAGAAGGAACGGCATTGACGACATGTTCTCGACGGGGGAAATTGAAGCATTGTACGAAGAGGTATTCAAGGATGTTGAGATATTCCAGGACAACATATCCATCTTCGGCAGCAAGTTCGTGAGCCCGATATCGAAGTTGGGGCCTACCTTCTACAAATATTATATAATGGACACCATAAGCATTGACGGCGAAAGGTGCATTGACCTTGCATTCACGCCATTCAATGTAGAATCGTTCGGTTTCACCGGACACATATATGTCACGGCCGACTCCACATTCTTCATCAAGGAGGTACAGATGAATGTTCCGCACGACATAAACATGAACTTTGTGGAGTACATGAACATAAAACAGGACTTCAGCCGTCTTGAAGATGGCACACGCATACTGGACAAGGAGTCGCTGACAGCCGAACTTAAACTGATGAATTCGGTAAACGGACTATATGCACACAGAGAGGTCGTATATGACGGATACAATTTCGAAAGCAACGAGATTGGAGAACGCATATTGAGCAACCCCGCAAGGGTGGTCGAGGACGAGAATTCAATGAAGCGCGATGAATCTTTTTGGAACGACAACCGTCTTAACGAAGTAAGCGCGAAGGAGATGTCGGTTGCCGACATGATGCAGCAACTGCGCAGCAACCCATTCTACTATTGGACTGAGAAATTCGTATCATTCCTTTTCACAGGTTGGGTGCCGATAAAGAAAAACGAACCGCCCCTGTTCTACGGCCCTGTAAACACAACAATCAGTCATAATGACCTTGAGGGATGGCGCCTGCGCACAGGAGCAATGACATCGGCCTACCTTAACCCGTACCTTTTCGGACGTTTCTACCTTGTATACGGCACCAAGGACCACCGCTGGAAATACATGGGCGAGGTCGAGTACTCGTTCAAGAAGAAGAAAGAACACCCGAACGAGTTCCCGATACATTCGCTCAGGGCGCATTATGAAAGCGACATATACCAATATGGGCAGAACTATCTTTATACCAACAAAGACAATGTATTCCTTAGCCTAAAGCGCGAAAAGGACAACAAAATAGGATACATAAAAAAGGCAGAACTCACATATACGCGCGAATTCTACAACCACTTCTCATACTATGTAACCCTGCGCAACAGGATTGACATTGCCAGCCACCTTGTGCCGTTCGAGCGCACATCGACCGTCAACGAGGAGACAACCGTCACCCGAGTAAAGGAACTGAACAACTCCGAAGTGGAGATTGGACTGAGATATGCTCCGAATGAGAAGTTCATACAGAGCAAATGGAACAGGCGTTCCGTATTGCCCGAAAAACCGGTATTCACTCTGAAGCACAGAATTGGCATAAAGGGAGTGCTTGGCAGCGAACTCAACTACCACCACACCGAGGCGAGTTTCAGCAAAAGATTCTGGTTCTCGGCATTCGGTTATACCGACTGCATAATAAAGACAGGAAAGATATGGAACAAGGTACCGTTCCCGTTGCTCATTATGCCCAACGCAAACTTGTCATACACAATACAGAAGGAGTCTTATTCGCTCATGAATGCAATGGAGTTCTTCAACGATGAATATGCCTCATGGGACCTCACATACTACATGAACGGACTGTTGTTCAACAGAATCCCCCTCATACGCAAACTCAACTGGCGCGAAGTGATAACATTCAAGGGCATGTTCGGGCACTTGAGCAAAAAGAATCGCCCCGACCCGCTGAATACCGGTTCGCTATACAAGTTCCCGTATGAGAACGACGAGTACCATTACCTTGGCCCCACACCATATATGGAAGTAGGCGTAGGCATTGAAAATATCCATAAAGTGCTTCGAGTCGATTATGTGAGAAGGCTCACGTACACAAACCTGCCCGGCGTTAGCAAATGGGGAATAAGGATACAGTTCCACATACAGTTCTAAAGGGGGTAAATCACCACCCTGCCTCACGCCACCCTGCAGCCGTGTACCATTCTGTTGTTCTGAAATCAGCATTCAGCCGTTCATTCCTGCTGTGATTCTGCGGCATGTAAATTGACATTCCACACCCCTTGAGAGTATCGTACGTGATTGTCTGTTTACACACATCGGAATACCACCTTGGCGATGACTCGACATGAATTACCGCCTGGTCCAGCGCCTCGCGCCAATGGACGTACTTTTCTTCCGTTAGATACCTTTGCATTATGGCATTCATGTCAAAAAAGGAGGGAAACGGAGGAGAAGCATTGTACTTTCCCCCGGGCAGATAGGAGAACACTCCTGAATAGTCACGTTTTTTTGCTGTGTTGAAGTACTCTATGACATATGAATATGTAACATCGGCAAGGCGTTGCATACCCTCTGTTCTAACCGCGGAAAGCACGGCTCCCGACGCTTTGCCTTCATAGGCATTCACATATGATGTCAGAATCTCTTCGGGACCATCATATGCAAAGAAGCATGGCAGAACTTCAGAATACATCGCTCCATAACCCGGTATCTCGGCAGGAGAGGCTATTATCCATTCGGCAACCCCGCGCAGAGCATAGCAACTCTCGACACACTGCATGAAACAGGCATCGAACATAAGACGGCCCACTTTTGCAGGAAGTCTTTTGAGCAAAGCCGCCAGTTCCTCAATCTCTATTGTGCCGACAGTTTTGTCGCTGTAGGAATTATTGCCGTTATCAATTCCAATTGAACGTTGCGGTGCCGATTCCAAGGCGCCACGCAACCAACCGCTACCATGGGACCACATCACAATATCCAACACTTCGGTAGGATAATCCTTGAGGATATAATCGAGCACAGAACCAAGCACAGCCGTATCGCTTGAGCAGACATCGGTAGTAAAAAGTACTGTATTGGAATTTCCAGCTTCGCCATTGGTCATCCTGAAATATTGTGTAAGCAACGGATGTTTGTTGTCGTCGACATAAACAAAAAGACGGCAATCACGCGGAACACCGGACGCAGCCTCTACAATCTCCTCCACATCAAGTGCTGCAAAATTATTCAGACTGTTCTCGGCCATTATATATATAAGGAGTGTCCTGCGTGCAGTATCCCCTTTTTCAACGACATCGGGAGTAACACCGGAAACGACAGGTTCACTGCTGCACGACGCAAGAAGAATGGAGAGCAACAGAAAAATGGTCCTCACCACAAACATATCATGGTTTCACGAATTTGAACTTGTCGCCAAGGTAGCGAATTGTCTTGCCATCCTTCTCAACAAGTTTTTTTCTGAGCTTTGCCTCGGTCTTTTCAAGTTTGGAGCGCTTTGTGGAAAAATATACGGCAGAAGTACGACCGGGCATGTTCTCCTGAAAATTCATATAGTCCTTGAGTTCGTAGGCATAATACTGACGATGTAGAAGGAATTCAGTCTTCTTGTCAAGTTGCGCACCATCAACAGGCATTATTTCAGTAAAATACACAACCGAGTCGGACAAAGAGAATGAGGCCCCGAAAAGATATACAGTCTCCTCTTTTTTATCTTTATCCTTATCGCCTTTGGCACTTACTGTTGAACACGCCGCCGAAAGGAATATTAAAAGTATAAGTAATGATTTTTTCATATCATGCAGTTCTGAATATTTTTCAACTCACAAAATTAAGAAAAAATATCACTGCATGAAAATATATAGCATTTTTTAACGGCAAACACCGGAGGATTATTTATTTGAGAAACAGAATTATTGACATAAATATTCTTATCTTTGCAGCAAAGCGCATAAACAGACAGCACCCGCTGTAAAAAGAACATTAAAGTGAGGCAAATTGCGACCATACTGTTACTGATATTGTCCTCGGTTACCTTCTTTGCCGATGGAAAAGCTGTTGTCATGCCCCCCGACAGGCAGGAGATAATGCTCATGCCATGTTCAATTGAAGACAAAGGGAGAGTCGACATTGTCGCTATTGCCGACATGCTGCACGATTGCCGCCTCCAATTGCCCCAAAGTGCACGCCTTCACACCCAACGTCCCGACGAACAGACATCGCACCGCAGACCATCATACAGCAGCAGAGCAACGGACGCCGTTATGGCAAACCCGTTGCAACAGATACATCCACACTACTCTACTTTCAGCCGGCAGGCTTTAGCCGCAGCCCGTCACGACAGGGGATACTACGTATACACACTGCGGCATATCATCATTTAGTGTTTTCATTACAAATAATGTATTCCTGAAAAGGAAGAGATTTGCATACTCGACAAAGAGCATGCAAAACACCTACCGCCGTTGCCTACAACGGACATATTATCATGTATAATCAAAAAACACTAAAGAAATGAAAAACGAAATAAACAAAGAGTTCCTTGAAGCAAACAACATATCATTGAAAAAGAAGACATCACTACTCCCGCCGGTACTGCTTGTGATTGCAGCGCTGGCATTTGCAGGAGGACTATGTATTGACAACAACAGCGAGGCAAAAATGCCGGTGCTTCTGCTTGCCGTAATAATGGCCGTGTTCGGTGTTGCAAAAATTCTGAACATGCCTTCAGTACTTGTGAGCGAACTGCACAACGAGATATTGAAAGAAGAGGAATTATATTTTGACCTTAAAGACAAGAACAATGTAATCGCCATGTTGCGGAACGGCGAACTGAAAAGATTACGTGCCGAAGCCAAGGAGAGTGCGAATTATCCATTGAAGGCTGTGGTGTTCTCAAACCAGAATGGCACGATTGCACTATTCAGGGTATTCCACTTTGTACCTTATACATTCGAACCGGTAACAGAGTTTGAAATATACAAGAAACAAGCCTGACAACACAGCGAAATAAAAAATGAGTACCAATGAGTGCTCATTTTTTATTTCATACACTACAATTATGGTTAAAAAGAGTAACTTTGCAACGCCATAAAAATAGTCGTAAACAATGAAATATATTATACAGTTCGGCATAATCCTCTTTATCTCATTCATCGGGGAACTGCTCAACCGGGCAATACCTTTACCAATTCCCGCCAGCATATACGGAATGCTCATACTCTTCACAGCCTTGTGCACAGGAATGCTCAAGTTGTCACATGTAAAGGAGAGCGGCAAATTCCTCATATCAATCATGCCGCTAATGTTCATAGCACCGGCTGTGGGGCTCATAGATTCATGGGGAATTATGCAGGAGTTCATTGTTGCCATTATTGTGATTTCTGTAATATCCACAGTGGCCGTAATTGCCGCCACAGGACATATAACACAACTCATAATAAGGTTTAAAGAAAAGGAGGGGAAGAGATGAACGGTATATTACACAACTCGCTTTTCTTTGGCGTCGCATTAAGTATAGGCACATTTATCCTGGGCACAATGATAAAAAGGAAATGTAACATTTTCCTTTTCAACCCACTATTGGTTTCAATCACAATCACCATAGCCACCCTATCACTCCTGCACATAGAATACAGCACATACAACGAAAGTGCAAAATACCTCACCTACCTGCTCACTCCGGCAACTGTTGCATTGGCTATTCCATTATATGAACAACTAATGTTGCTAAAGAAAAACGTTACAGCAATACTCATAGGAATAGCCTCGGGCGTCCTGTGCAGCGGAGTGTCCATCTTTATCATGGCGCTGATGTTCGGCCTCGACCACACACAATACGTAACACTATTGCCGAAATCCATTACAACAGCCATTGGCATAGGATTATCGGCCGAACTTGACGGTTACGTGGCAATCACAGTATCAGCAATCATCTTTACCGGCCTTATAGGCAATATTGCAGGAGACCTCATATGCCGCATGCTGCACATAAACAACCCCATTGCAAAAGGCATAGCAATAGGAACCGCCACACACGTCATGGGAACTTCAAAAGCAATGGAGGTTGGAGAAGTGGAAGGTGCCATGAGCAGTCTTTCCGTTGCAGTTGCGGGCTGCATGACTGTTGGTGCAGCCATACTATTCCAATGGTGGATATAAAACCGGCAATAACATTGGCAGATTCCGTATTTTCCGTATTTTCAAGACATAAATATTTGTAAATAAAAAAAAATCACTACATTAGCAGAATCATTCACCAAAGAGATTATACACTATGATTATTGCTGTAGATTTTGACGGCACCATTGTGGAGCACAAATATCCCGAGATTGGCAACGAACGGCCTTTTGCAACATCAACCCTGCGCAAGTTGATTGAAGACAAACACCGGTTGATATTATGGACCGTGCGCCGTGGCAAACTTCTTGAAGAGGCCATCGCATGGTGTAAGGAACGAGGTGTCGAGTTCTATGCCGTAAACAAGAATTTCCCGGAAGAAACAGTAGAAGCAAACGGCGAATATTGCAAAATAAATGCAGACTTATTCATCGATGACCTTAATCTCGGCGGACTGCCCGATTGGGGCAAGATATATCAAATGATTAGCGAAGGTAAGACTTGGCACGACATTTACGCCACAGAAAAGAGCAACGAAGAGGGTTGTAAAAAAAGAAAAAAAGGATGGTTTTGGTAAATTGCGCACAAGACCGGTCCAAAGAAGCAAAACAAACAAAAAATTTTCTTATTTATAATCAAGCATTTGATTGCAAACAGGAAAAATATTTGCAAAAAACTTGTAAAAATATTTGCAGAGTAAAAATAAAGTAGTACCTTTGCAACGCGTTAAGGCAATGCGCTGTTAGCTCAGTTGGTAGAGCAATTGACTCTTAATCAATGGGTCCAGGGTTCGAGTCCCTGACGGCGTACAAAACGGAGAAAATACTTTCTCCGTTTTTCTTTTTTTTGTACCTTAAGGGGGGCTCAACCTAAAGGGACTCAACGGCTCACTAGCAAAAATTGGGGGGATACTTCTTGAGATAGTATATGAACAGGAATGAGAATTTTTGTATTCTTCAACAAACTTACCCTTAACCTGTTATCTTGTATTCTTTTTGTCGTCGTTCTATCATGTTCTTTCATCGCGTGAAAGATACGATTAAACGAGTGAAACGCTAAGCTTGCTTAAGCGTTTTGCAACGAGTGCA
>JAFQUE010000073.1 GCA_017408685.1 Bacteroidaceae bacterium
ATGTCGCTTGCGACTTGTGAACAAAGCGCAAAATGACTGTTTTTGCAGTGCCGGGACCTTTTGCGTACTTTTCAGTCATGAAAAGTATGTGATAGAACGACAACAAGAAGAATAAACGATAACAGGTTAAGGGTAAGTTTGTTGAAGAATACAAAAATCTCATTCCTGTTCATATACTATCTCAAGAAGTATCCCCCCAATTTTTGCTAGTGAGCCGTTTTTTGTATATATTCAGTGGAGCATACGAGACTCGAACTCGTCACCTTTTGACTGCCAGTCAAACGCTCTAGCCAGATGAGCTAATGCCCCTTGTTTCAGTTGCAAAGGTAGCAATTATTCTTATACAACAATAGAACTGCAACCGTTTTTTTGTAAGTAACTTTACTTGGTATGCTTCTTGAAATATTCACTAGGCGATGTCCCGTATTCTTTCCTGAATACTCTTCGGAACGAGAAGGCGTTGCTGAAACCGCACTTTTTCGCGAGGTTGCCTATACTTGTCTGCGGGTTCTCGTTTCTCAATCTCATGAAGTGTGCCAACCTGAGTCTGTTGAGTAAGGCCGAAAAACTCAAACCAAGTTCGCGGTTTGTGAATTTGGAGGCATAACTGCGGTTGGTTCCCAAGTCGGCTGCAAATTGCTCAATGGTGTAGTTGCAATCGGTAAAGAATGGAGGCTCATTTCCAAGCAACTTCAGATATCGGCTTTTTATACTGTTCGTTAAATCTGCCATGACCCGCTGTTTTTCTTGTCTGTGTGACAAAAATGACAAGAAAAAGCAGATTTCTTTTTCACTCAGATGACAATGTTTTTCACTCAAAGAACAATTTTGAGGTAAAAAGGGTTGGTATGGCAGTTGTGGTTTTGCGGGTTATGGTTTTTTGCGGTATTCGGTGGGTGTAATCCCGAATTCGGCCTTGAATGTGCGGCTGAAGTAGCTTGGCGATTCAAAGCCGCACACAGCCTGAATCTCGCCCATTGTCATGTTGGAATTCTTGAGCAGGTATTTTGCTCTTGCCAGTTTTCGCTGGCGTATGTAGTTTGTGGTGTTTGTACCCGTAATGTTGTTTATCCTGCGGTTTAGTGTAGTAATGCTCATTATCATGTGGGCGGCCAGCATGGATGCGTTCAGGTTGCAGTCCATGATGTTGTCGCGGATGTATCCATTGATTTGTTCTATGAATTCCTGCTCGCTCTTTCCAATTCCCTTAATTGTCTCGTTGTAATCCTCTTTGTCGGCTTCCTCAATCTGTCGACTGTACTTTTTCTTGAGCAGTTCGCGCTGTTCGATTAGTTTACGCACTATTATCAGCAGTTCATCGGGTATGAACGGCTTGCCAAGGTAGACCTCGGCGCCGGCATCGAGTCCTGCCAGGCGGTCATTGTTCTCTGTGCGTGCCGAAACGACAATGATTGGTATATGGTTTGTCTCTTCGTCGGTTCTAACTGCCTTTATGAGTTCAATGCCGTCGACTTCGGGCATCATTATGTCTGTTATTATAAGTTGCGGGTGCTGCTGTGCAATGAGTTCAAGCGCTTCTTTTCCATCGCAGGCCCATTTGAAACTCCATCCTTCGTTCTTGAGCATCTGTGTTATCAGCAGGGCGACATCCTCGTCATCCTCGGCAACGAGCACGTATTCGTGCAAGTCACCCCCCCCATATCTGTAAATCGCTGTTTTTCAGTGTGTTACCTTTGGGGGTTTGGGCGCTTCCGTTTTTTGGAAGCTCGTTTATCTCCACTTTGGTCCTTTCGCCACGGTTATATTCTATCATCTCGTTTACCAAGGTAAGCAGTTCGTTACTCTTGCGTGTTACGGCGTCGAACTCCTTGTGTGCCATTTCGTTGTGCTCGGGAATGAAACGCTGCAGTTCGTGTGTCATGCCCAGTATTACGGTGAGCGGGGTGCGTAACTGGTGCGTTATTCCACGGTAGAACTCCTGACGTTCGCGGTTGGTTCTTTCAAGCACGCGGTTTGCTCTTTTACGCTCGAGCGAAGCGCGTGCCAATGCAATGATAGCCAACATAATGAATAGGAGGATGACAACGCTGCTCCATGTGACGATGTTGAACATCTCCTTTTCGTACTGCGCAACGGCAAGCGCCTCTTCAACCTCCTTTTTTCTCTTGTTTGCCTCATATTTTACACGCATGTTCTGCGTGTATACGCGATCCTCTTCAAGTTCGGCACTGTCTTTGTATGCTGCTGATATTCTTGTGCTTTCGATGGCCTTCGCCAAATCGCCTTTCTGTTCATATATTGCTGCCTGCTGCGAATAGAGATTGGCCAAGCGCCCTTTGGCTTTTATTCTTATGGCCGCAGTGAGTGCCTCGCCGTTGTATCTTTCGGCTTCGGTAATGTTGCCCTCTCTCAGGTTCAGGGCCGCAAGGGCCGTGCATGGGTTCAGCCAATGCCATATATCCTTGGTCTCCAACCCAATGTCGTAACTCTTCAGGTAATTCTCTCTTGCCGAAGCGTTGTTCCCTGTTATCTCGTCCAACCGCCCGAGGTTCTGGTAGCAGAGGCTTATTCCTACCTTGTTGTTTTCCTCAATGTTCTTCTGCATTGACCTGTTATAATACACACGCGCCGAGTCTATGTCGCCGTTTCTCTCCTTTATGGCACCTATGTTGGCATAGTTGATTGCTTGTCCTGTAAGGCTGCCGAGTTCTTTCTCTCCTTTCAGTGCGCGGCGGAACATCTCCTCGGCAACCTCGTTGTTGCCAAGTGAAAGCAATACATTGCCGAGCCCGTTGAGGGTGCGTACCACGTTTTTCCTTGATATATACGAGGTGTCGCCGATTGTCTTGTCGCACAGTTCCAATGCCCTGTAGTGGTATATGCTTGCTTCCTCAAGGTCTCCAATGCGCCTGAAGTTGGTACCTTGGTTGTTGAGGGCAATGATGAGTTGTAGGGTGTCGCCAAGTTTTTCTGCTGTCGATATACACTTTTCGTGTGTTGTTATGGCCTCGTCAAAGTGGGACCTATTGCGTAGCATGCTGCCCAGTTTCTGTCTTACAAGCAATGCCGCGCAGTGCTCATTGAGCGAGTCGAAACGTTCTGCATGTATCCGCAGTACTTCGATATCCCTTACGCTATCTGCGATTGCAGTTGCTTCGTCCTTGAAAAGAGTGCTGCTTTTAATTACCTGTTCTTTGCACGATACAAGAACTGTCAATAATAAGATTATTGTAATGGAAATAGTGTTTTTCATGCTGTTTGTCAATTGCTTTCAGCAAATGTAAACAAAAAGAGTTCTCTTTGTCTGTTTTTTTTTCAATCACCGTGCAGAATTTTATGAATTGTGCCCTTTTTGCGTGCTTTTAGTGCTTTCCGTTAAAATCAATGTTTTTTTAGTGAAAAAAGGTTGTGTGGCTAACGGGTAAATTTGCATTAGTGAAAAAATGCGAAAAACAGAATAAATCTTTAAAAACATTGTGTTATGAAAAAACAGTTGTTAACCATGTTGCTTTTGATGGTCGGGATGACCTCATTGGCACAGAGCGGTTGGAGTGACCCTTCGGGCAACTACCAGGAGCAGACTGTTGTGTATGTGACCGTCGATTGCGGTGACTACGACATCTACTCAGGTGTTACCGAACCTCAGGTGGCCGCTTTTATCGGTGGTGAAATCCGTGCATTGGCTACATCGTACCAATCTCTCGGTAACTACAAGGTCTATGCCATGCGAGTGGGCGGCGAGAGCACCGACAATGGCAGTGTCGTTGATTTCAAACTCTATGACCCTGTGAGCGGTCTTGTCTATCCTCTTGAGATGACCGATGAGCAGTATGAGGCTGCCGAAATTACCTATCAGGGCGATTACACCTATCAGGAGGACCAGAGCATAAAACTTTTTATCGGTTCTGCAACTCCTGCCAACGAGATGAGATTTACCTACTATGATGTAGAGCATGGCAGCATATTCATGAATGTAGGTGATGTGATGACTATTGAGGACGGTGGTTCCCTTGAATATCTCTTCGTAAGCCCTACCAATGGCGAGGAGATACCGGCTACAACCCCCGAGGCTACTCTTGAATGGGACCTCTCTTTAATGGATAATTCAGGCAATCCTGCATCACACTATGTTTCAATTAAGGAGAATGTCATTACAGCTCTCAATTCAACTCCCTATGGCATTAACGTAACTGCCCGTGCAGGTAGTCTTGAAATGCAGGTCAATATCTTTGTTTATCAGCCGGTGACAGAGATTGCAATTGCTGATGCCGAAATCTATCTCGGTGCAGACGGCTTTGCTCCCGAAGTTGTTTATAATGGTGGGGAATCAGAGCCGACTACACCCGGAGTTACATTGACTGTTGATAACGTGGATGTTGTCCGGATTGACGGCGGTACCACAATTGTTCCGGTAGCAAAAGGTGCGGTTACTGTAACTGCAGTTGCCGATGACAACCCCGAAGTTACTACAACATTCCAGGTGAATGTGCTTTCTGCCCTTCAAGAGTTCACTTATAAAGGTGAAATAGAGTTTACTATATACGATGAGAACTCCAAGGATATGATGGGTTCCGTCAATCCGCCGATATTCCATTGGGTGATTGATGAGAACAGCGGTGCGCCTGTGGTTGAACCCAATGAGGAGTATACAATAGCCTCAGAAGATGAGTCGGTTGTTCGCGTAGAGTATGACGATACAGGTACAAAACTCGTTGCTGTCACTGCTGTAAAGAAGGGTGAAACAAACCTTGTGTTCACAAGCAAGTACGACCCCACAATGAGTGTAACGGTAAGGACCGTAATCAAGCAGGCTGTATATGGAGTGAACTTCCTGACAGTCAACGGCGAGAATGTGAGCGGTGCAGAGACCCGTCCAATGGCCGATGTATATGTAAACGAGACTGTCACTGTGGTTGCAGAACTTAACCCGGCCGATGCCGACTATACCGATTTCTCATTCCGTTTCGTTACATCCGATGGTATGGAAATCCCAACTGAAACTATAGGAGTAGAAGTTGCAGGCACAAAGATTTCCGGCGGGCAGTGCATAATGGACTTTGTGTTCAATACAATACCTGGTGTGGAGGTATGCATTGAGGCACAGGCCGATGGCGTGAGGTCCGATAATGTGCTTCTCAACGTATATAACAGGGTGGAGAACATTGATGTATCATTGCTGGATGAGTACTGGATTGACAGCGACGGAGATATCTTCGATTTCAAGTATGCGGTTGCTCCCGGCAATGTGAAGAATGAGGAGTTCACGGTTGAATCTTCAAATCCAGGCGTTGCAGAGATTATAAAGAGCCTGGAAGCGGGTGTCTACCAGTTGCATGCGTATGCTCCAGGCGAGGTTACGTTCACATTCAAAAGCGATGAAAACCCCGATGTGGCAGTTGAATATTCTACCGTTATCAAGCGCACACCTACCGGCGTGAAGATTACAAGCATTGCCGGTCAGGAACCCAGCCCCAACGGAATGACTATTGCTGTAGGCCAGACAATCGAGGCTGTTGCCGCTGTTGAACCGGGCGATGCTACAATTGAGTTGTTCGTTATGTCAATTGTAAACGGAGACGGTATGCCGATTGGTGAAGCAGAGGTTGAAATTGATAAGGTTGCACTCAACGACGCTAAGACCGAATGTAGCATTACATTCCGCTTCATTACAGTACCTCAGGACCGTGTATTTGTCAAGGCTGCTGTAAACGAGACTATTACCGACCAGGTTCCTCTCTTCGTGGTTCAGTCGGTCAATGAGATTCAGTTGTCCGAGACAGAGAAGACAATATGGTTCGGTAACGAGCAGATTGATTTCTCAATCACCGCAATTGCTCTCCCCGAGGATGCTACAAACAAGAACATCACTGTTGAGGTAGATGATAATGTTATAGTAGAGTACTTGGGCGTGGGCGAGGCTACAGGCATGCATAACTTCCGCACAATGAACAAGGGTACTGCTACCATCACTTTTACAAGCGAGGATAATCCGTCAGTAGTTGCAAAATGCGTTGTGAATGTAAAGAGAAAAGTTAATGAAATTTCCTTCGATGGTTTTAACGGACCGCTCTACAACGACGGCGTTGCACGCGAGGTTGCACTGACATTCTGGCCTGAGGATGCTGATTTCGATGCAAGCGCATTGAGCGTGAGGGTAGAGACTACACAGTTCAGCTTCCCCGGACATTGGAGCGTTGTCGAGGTAGAACAAGGTGAGGTTTCAGGCAATAGCGTAGCATTCGAGTTTACCCCAAAGGCACTCTGCCAGAATTCAAATGTTATATTCGAGTATGACGCAGCCGCCGTAGAGGGTGGTTCAGAGATGCTTACAACCAGCGGTATGGTAAGCGTTATGGAGAAACTGACACTCAATGGCGGTTGGAGTTGGATATCTTTGACATCGGCAATGTTTGCCCCCGAGGCAATTAAGGATGGCTTTGTGGAGGCACGTAGCCGCACCGACCTTGTCTTCAACGATGTAAAATGGGGTCTCTTCGGCTCTTTGACAATGTTCGACCAGAGTCAGGCATACAAGATAAAAATGCTGGATGATATTGACCCAGTTACCGTATATGCCGACCTTGAAGGTGTCATGAGCTATGACGGCGCTATCGAGAGCAAAGAATTCATCAAGGGTTGGAACTGGGTATCTTACCCCTATGAGTACCGCTACCCGGTTGAGGAGATTTTCAATGCTGCAAACTTTGCCGAGGGTGACATTATCCTCTCAAAGAACGACGGTTTCGTTACATTGACCGACGGTGCTTGGGTTGGTACACTCAGCGATCTTCTCCCCAACGAGGGTTACATGATATATACAGCAAAAGCATTTACTTGCGACATGCCTAACCGTTTCTCACTTGAACAGGGTGAGTTTGAAGCTTCCGCCGGAACTGAAATTCCTGCTCCGGCCGGTGTTGCAGCAAGAGAGCGCAGTGTATGGAACTACGATGGCAGTCGTTTTGCAAACTCAATGGCCGTTATTGCCAAGGTCGATGTCGAGGAGTGCGAGGATTACACGATAGGTGCATTCGTGGGCGACGAGTGCCGCGGTGAGGGTCGCTTCATCAATGGCCTTGCGTTCATTTCCGTTGCCGGTGAGGCCGATGAGAATGTAACATTCCGCTTATATAATAAGGTAACGGGCGAATTCATTGACCTTGACCGTGAACTTCAGTTCGCAGGAATGGCGGGTTCTGTAAAGGCACCTGTTACAATGGGTACAATTGAGGGTACAACAGGAATAGATGAGATAACAGATAACAGAGTACAGAGTACAGTTATCTACGACCTTTCAGGCCGCAAGGTTGAGAATATGACCGAGGGTATCTATGTAATTAAGGTACGCGAGGGCGACAAGATTGTTACAAAGAAAGTACGTAAATAAACTATTCAGGACTGTGGGCTCCTTCCCATGAGGGAAGGGGCTCCCACGGTTCTTTTTCTCTAATTGTAATAAGGTCCTTAAAGACCTTAAAGTCCTTAGAGACCTTAGAACTTTAATAAAAAGGGATTGTCCACCCTTGCCGTTCCAACAGCACGGCGACACATGGACAATGTTGCACAGCAACCTTGAAAAGAAAACAATAGGCTGCCTTGTAGGCAGTTACAATATAATTGAGGGGAAATGAATACATTTGTTAAAAGAGCACTTCTTCTTATGGCGGTTGCGGTTCTTGGAATAAACGCTGCCAAGGCTATCGAGGACCCTCGTAAGAAGGACCCGCTAATAATTACAGGTTCTATGGGCCTGCAGAGTACGTTGTACTACTCATCGGGGGGCAGTTATGCTTCGCCGTTGAACTACTCCATGTACGCCAACATGAATGTGAACCTTTATGGTTATAACATGCCGTTCGCATTCTATTACAGTGCAAACAACTATTCGTTCTCCTACCCGCAGTTCGCATTCAACTTCAGCCCCTCATATAAAGGATGGACACTGCATTTGGGAAAACGTTCTATGCCGTTCTCTTCCTATGTCTATAATCTCCCCTTCAATGGAGCCGGTATAGAATACAAGAGCCCAAAATCGGGCTTCCGCTTCGGTTTGTTCTATGGTGTATTGCGCGAGGCAGTAAACTTTGAACCGGGTGAAATGCCGTCGGGAAAGCCGGTCTACAAGCGATCGGGCTGGGGAATAAAGGTGGGTTATGGCAATAGCAGGACTTTTGCCGACCTTTATCTGTTCCGCTCCCAGGATCATCAGTCTTCAATAGATGATATATGGCACGAAGATATCTTTGCACAGGAGAACATAGTACTTGGTATGCGTGGTCGTTGGCAAATAATAAAGCAACTGTCGCTTACGGGAAATGTTGCAACATCAATATTTTCTACCGACACCAAGGCTCCCCAACTCCCGGGTGAAGAGGCCGAGAAATATGAGGACCTTTTCAATGTCCGTTATACCTCACTCATGCGATGGGCCGGTGACGTTACGCTGGCCGCTACATTCAGGCGTTTCTCACTGTCGCTCTTCTACAAGCACATACAGCCTGACTACATGAGCATGGGTGTCTCATACATGAACAATAATTATCATAACATAGGTACAGCCGCTAATTTGCGTTTGGGAAATATCACGTTAGGCGGAAACTTTTCATTCCAAGAGGACAATGTCTCACGTGACCAGTTATATACCACAAGGGGACTTACATATTCGGCAAATGCCTCAATGCCTATCGGCAACAAGATAAGCCTCTCGGCAAACTATAACGGGTACATACAACGCCAGTACGACGGTACAGCGCATGTCAACGATACAACACGCTTGGACCGCACGGTGAACAGCATTTCGGGAACGGCGTCCTATAATACCAATACCGAGCGTCTGGGCCACTACTTCTCGCTCACGGGAAACTATTCGCTCAACGAGGACAACAACAGGACAATTGCCGGAACCGGTGATGTGGGTACTCTGGCAGTGGGTTCAAACTATTCTATTTCTGTAATCCCTATTGAAATGAATTTCAGTATCAATTACAGTTACCAGCAGTCTAACGGTTACGATTCCAAGTATACCACAAGTGTTTATACACTGAGTGCCTCAAAGGCATTGCTCAGGGAGAGGAACCTGTCGCTCAATGCCTCGGCTTCGCTTGTGGACAACCGCATGGACAGCGACAAGAGCATAACTGCTGCTGCCAATATATCGGCAGCCTACACACTTGCCAAAGTGCATAACTTTACCCTTAACCTCAATTATAGTCACTATGCCAATACCAATCTTGTACTTGATGAGTTCCAGCGTGACAAAGGGTATGACTTTACATGCTCTTTCAGTTACAGTTTCTCGTTCACTGCATTCAGCATAAAGCGCAGAGCCAAGGAAGAGGTTGCACGATACGGAAAGTATGAGTACTATTCCGACTTCTCACGCAGGGCAATACGCGAACGCAAACTGCTTGAGTATCAGCGTCAGAAGAATGATGAGAACCGTCAGAAGATGAATAGCGTGGAGGCGGCTCCACTATAGCCAAATTGAATATGAAAACGGATAGACCTATGATAAAGCACAGGATATTTTCAGCGATAGTTTGCATGCTGCTGTGCGCAAGCAGTCTGTTTGCGCAGGTATCAGTGTCGGTACAGCGCAAGCAGAATCCTCTGCCTGCACAAGGTGGCATTTACATGAGTGACCCCGGACGATTCTTCAACATTGTTGTCACGAACAACAGTGCGACAGAGTTCTTGCCGGTGCGTCTTGAGGCAAGGATTGAGGGTCCTATCGAGAATGCGGTAGATGTTTGGCCCAATGGCGATTCTTACTTGGCTACCATGGCGAGTCGTACCATGCCCATTTATATACCTCTGCAGCCCGGGCAGTCACGTGTGCTCACCCAGACCGACCTCTTCAACATGTTCCGCCAGTACGACGCCGGAACGGAGATGTATGGTAGCGGAATTCTTTACAATACGTTCCAGGACGGTGCAGCAAACGGCGCTTTCGGACTATTGCCCGAGGGACACTACGGTCTGAAGATTACTGCCAAGACAAACTTCACCGATTTTAATGACCCGGGAGATTTCCTGGGTGAAGGCATATGTTTCTTCGATATATGCTATAATGCCAATCCTCCTTCATTCAATAACATAACATATATAAACGACGGTTTTTCCGGCAGTTCCGGCATGGTTGACGAGAGTGGCTATTATACAGCATATTTCCCGACAAGCAACCCGCGTTTCTCTTGGACCGAACCTACGTTCAACAATACAGCCCTTACGGTTACACGCCAGTTCATCTATGATTTCTGTATCTACCAGCTCAGCGAGGAACAGTACCCCTCAGACGCTGTACTGCATAACGGAAGCATTGCATACAGTCAGTATGGACTTATGACGCCGCAATGCATTGTCCCATACAATGTAGTGGCAAAACTCAAGCGCTACAAGAATGTGAAGTACGTTGCACAGGTGACGGCGCGCCCGCTTGTAAACGACGCCTCCAATCCCAACTACACGCAGATAGCCAATGGCGGCAAGAGTGAAATGTTGGTGTTGCTTATGGAAGATGACAATAACGGTCAGGACCATGATATTGTAGTGGATAATCCATCCCTTGACCTTCCTGTACAGGTCACCGTGGAACCGAAGTATACTGAACTGCCATCGGCCATGTATTCATATTTCGAGTCTCCCAGCGAACTCTTCAATGTTACGCTCGAGAACAAGAGCAGCGAGACTCTTCCTGTGTGCATGCTCATGCAGTACTATAAGGGTAACTGGGGTGTGACAGCCGCGCCCGACAGGCAGCACACCAATGAGTATCTGGAACTTGCGCCGGGTGCCAAGGTAACACTGTCGGCCGAGGATTTCGACCGTTTGGCCGGCGGCTATGACTTTGACCGTGACGTCATCGCCTTCAAGGCAAAGACCGGTTTTGTTATAGGCAAACCTTCGAGCGAACATTTTACCGAGGAGATAGATACTGCATTCGTGCGCGTGTGCCGTTATACAGGCGGCAAACCTGTGTTGCGTGAGACTTTGGTAGGAAAGGGGCGTGCGCCTTTCCGTACCTCGCCCAATGTCCTCAGCGGAGAGATGTTCAGTGTGACGCTTGAACCCAAAATGCAGGTCCTGCCGGGCAGTGGCAGCTGCTATTTTGACAAACCATCAAGGCTCTTTACTCTTAAAATAAAGAGCCTGTTGCCAAAAAGCATGCGCATATTCCCGAGCCTCATATATTTTGCGAACGACGAGGTCGCATATTCGGGCGAATATTTGAAGGGCAAACGCCTTGCCGACAACTACATCACATTAAAACCGAACGAAACAAAGACATTTACCGACGAAGAGTTCGACAAGTTCTTCGGCGGTTTCGAGGAGTTCAACAGGAGTTTTAAGGGTGGGGACAAGGAGTTGCTGTCCGATTTCTCCGAGATTGCTATGGCCGAAGGTGCCGGCAATGTTGCCAAACTATATCTTTTCGACTACGAGCGCCTGAGTATGCTCAATGTGGGTAAGGATGATATTTCGCCTGCATTGCTCATGGAATATGGGGTGTCGTTCAACGCCTCATCCAACGTGAAACTGGGTGATGTTGATATAGTAATAAAACCAAGGGTAAATCCGTTTCCGTATAATGGTGATGTGTATATAAACAGTCCGGGACGTCTTTTTGATATAGAACTCCATAACCTCACCGACAAGGACCTCAAGCTCACTCCTTGTATATCATATGCCGACAGGGAAATCGACGGTGACCTCTATTCTTATATACCGTCAAAGTGGAATACGAAACCTGAGTTCGTGCTCAAGGCAAAGGAGAAGAAGGTGCTCGACCGTGCAACGCTCAACCAGTTATGTGGCGACACTGTTGCCATACGCATAAATCATGCGACTGGCGAAAATGAGGATAGTTTCAAGGATTTCGGCGAAATAATATCATTGACCGATGAGAACCACTTGAAGTTCACACTCATGAATGCCGACAGTCTGCGCGCAGTACCTTCTGACGCCGATGATTTCGAGAAGAGAGTACACGTCGCGACCCAAGCGCTCGACTTCTGGGCAAGCGAGGATGTCGTGCTTACCGACCTTGATGTTACAATAGGACTCAAGATGAATCCTATGCCATGCAATGCAAGGGCTTATTTTACAAAACCGGAACAGTTGTTCGAGGTCTCTTTGAGCAATGTCGGTGACAAGACATTGGAGTTCGTACCTATGGTCATGTACGAATTCAACGGTGACGATAAAGCGACATATCTTTCCAACTCATTTAAGGATAACAAGATAAAACATGTTCTTGTAAAACCTGGCGAAACCGTGAAACTTGATGAGAAGCAGATAAATCTCTATTTTGCAAGTAAGGGTTTTACCAAAATATCAAGTGGTTATAATGGTGAGATAACCGGGAAAGAGGAACTCGATATCTTCAGTGCCGACAGGGAGATTACACTTGACCCGGAATACTTCAGCAAGGTAACTTTCAAGGCACTGAAACCTATAATACAAAATGGTGCCAGCGGCAACCTTGAAGACTTTACAATTGGTGAAGGCCATCTCAATTACCAGGTATCCTCCCTTGTACGGCTTGATGATGTGGCGGTGACGGTGAAACCAAAACTCGACCCTCTGCCGGCACAAGGAAATCTCTATTTCGAAAGTCCTGCGTCATTGTTCGAGGTGGAGTTCAAGAACAATACTGCTAATACATATAATGTGCTCCCGAACATAATGTACATGTTCGACGAATTCGGTTCTTACTATGCTTCGGTATTCAAGGAACCACGCTACGACAAGGCGATAAAACTTGGTCCTAACGAGGTAAAGAAACTCACTTCGGCCGAACTGAACGCCCTTTGCGGTATGCCCGACAGTATCAAGTGTTTTGAGGCACGTATAAACGGCGCATTTGTGGAGACTGATATCCCTGATATAAACAAGGTGGTGAATCTTCAGGCCTTTAACCAGATTGAGCTGGTCGCTTACAGTGCCGACTCTCTTAAGAGTATTGAAGCCGGCGACAAGAACCGTAAGGCCCGTGCCATGCTCGGTGGCGGAAAGTCTGACTTCAATGCCAAGAAAATGCATTTTTCCGAGGTGGTGGTGACTGTTGCCCCCAAGAAGGACGCAACATTCAAACCCGACCCCGACGAATATTTTGAGAAACCGGGTAATCTCTTCGAGGTTACATTGCTCAATGTCACAAGCAAGGAGCAGAAAGTGGGTCTGCGTTTGACATACAACGACCGTTACTTCATAAGCAAACCCGACAGTGTTATAACCGTCAAACCCGATGAGAAACTGAAAATCTCGGCTTCGCGCCTGAACGACCTGTGCGGACATGACATGTACAGTTATGGAGCACCGCTATACGAGGCCGACACCATGGGTATGGTCAAATCCGTGAAACCCGACCCGCTTGAAATAAAGATGAAGGAGGGTGACAACAAGATTACAGCTCTTGTGTGGCGCAAGATTATTGAAGACGCCGAGAACCCTTCGGTATATAAGGTGGATAGTGTATCATTGTGCGATACAATCTTCCAACCCGCTCTGCGTGACCTGTGGATAGGAGAGTACCGTCTCACGCTTACCGAGGCCAAGAAGGTGGAAATAAAGGACAAGGAACTCAAGGAGAAAGGCTACGAGTGCTTCAAGGGTAAAGGATATGTGCACACGACTGTAATGCAGGTTCCTGTGCGCATTGCCGTGAAGTTTGACAGCATATATGTCGACGCTTCAATAAAGCGTGTGGTAAAGAACGGAGTAAAGTCTATTGCCGAGGAGAGCGCACATGTGCCGCTTGAACTCTTTGAGGAGCAGTTTGTTCAGGAACTTGCAAAGAGCGATTCTGTTAATGCCGAGGCCAAGGTCGAAGCGCTTTTGAAAGAGAGTGGAGTAGGCGCCTTTTACAATTATGTGATAGGCAACGCTATGCAGACAATAGCAAAGATTGATTCTGCAGCCATCGTAACTCTGCCCATAGGACTTACTGTGCCCATGGACAAGGAGTTGGAGTGCCCGGCAACAATTCAGTTGGCGCAGATGGAGTTTCTGCCCGAGAGTGCCAACCTTGACCTTATAGGTGAGTTCGTCCTGCCCGAATGCGAAGCCATAGAGAGTGAAATCCTTATCTTCGGTGCGCGTAAACTTACTACCTCTCCCGAGAGTTTCCTGCCCCAAAGCGGTTCGCTGGGATTGGTAAAGAGTTTTAAGGTAAAGGACCCGGAATCGGACTTCACATTCACATTCAATGCTCCTAAGAACCAGGACTATAGCAAGGCCACTGACGGTTGCTTTATATCATGGAAAGACGGTAAGTTCCACGAACTTTGTGCAAGCATAAGCATGAACCTGCCGAGTGATGAACTCCTGAAGGATAACGGCAAGGCTGCACTTGACCCTTCAGTTCATCCCGAGATTACCCTTACAGCATTTATTGCCGACGCCGAGGACTGGTTTGCCTCGGTGAGGATGGACCCCTTCCAGGTGGCCAGTGCACCAGGTTTTACATTCAGCGCAGTGGGCGACTCTGTAGGTATTGTGCTCGACCGTTCAAAGAGAAGGACACCTGCCGGTATAAAGTTCCCCGAGGGATACAAGTTCGACGGCAAACTTGGTCTCTCGGCCGACCCGGGAAAGAACGAGAAGGCATACAATGAGTGGCAGGGCTTTTACTTCGAGGAACTCAGCTGCAAACTGCCTCACTTTGTGGAACTTGACTCCGAAGATGATTCACGAGTTAAGGTTGCGGTGAAGAATGTCATCTACGATGCTTCGGGTTTCTCCATGACAGCGTCGGTTGACAGCCTCTTTACATACGGTACCCCTAAACTGGGCGGTTGGAAAATAACACTCGACAATATATACCTTAATATAAAGCAGAACGGTTTTGGCAGTTCGGGCCTGAGCGGTAGGGTGGAAGTGCCTTTCCTGTGCAAGAAAGATACTACCGAAAAGGCACAGATAGGTTATCTTGCCGACATAAAGTCTGTTGCCCATGGCAAGAAGGACGGTCTTGCCGTGAACTTCAAAATGCAACAGATTGACGATGAAGTCGGGCTTGACTTTATGCTTGCGAAGGTGAAGTTCAACAAGGACAGTACCTATTTCAATGTCATCTATTGCGATACCCTGCCCGAGAATAAACGGACACTTGTGGAGCTCTGCCTCGACGGTAAGGTAAGCATTACATGTCTTGAGGATATCGACTTCAAGTTGCCCGATATTCCGTTCAAAAATATGCGTATAGCAAACTTCGACCAGAGCCTGCTCACGGGAAAGAAGGATAACAAGAAGGATGACAAAGACAAGAAAAAAGAAACCGGCAAGGGCGTGACAAGCCCCGATGGAGAGACCAATTTCCACACCGGAAAGTGGGCTTTGGCGGGCGACCCGGGAAGCGACGAGGGAAGTTTCTGGGGTGGAATGCCACTTGTGCTTGAGAGCATATCGATGAAGGTGGGCGACGGTGCCGAGACAATAGGTCTTGGCATTGAAGGAGGTATTGTGGTCATGGGTAACAAGAAGTTCGGTCTTGGTGCTACTGTGGGGCTCACAATATGGTCCGAAATTGATTGGGATGAACTCACAATCAAATATAAGAATGTAGAGTTCGAGAAAGCGCATATCGAAGGACAGTTTGCAGGAATGGTCTCTGTCGTGGGTGACCTGGAACTTCCCGAAGATGAGGATAAATCGGGCTTCGAAGCCGACCTTGACGTTACGGTTAAGGGTCTCTTCGATATCAAACTATCAGGCGGATATTATAAGGTAAAGAAGACCGAAGAGGAACTGGAACTCGATGACCCCGAGGACCGGAACGACGAGTATTATCATGCAGGATATTTCCTTGCGAAGGCCGGCTTCGGTGTAGGCTTGCCGCTTGGTCCTGTATCGCTCAAGGAAATTTCAGGAGGTCTTTTCATAAACTACTCGGTAGGAGTATCCGATGTGGCCGGCAGTGACGATATGATAGACGCCATTGAAAAGAGCGTCAAGCCGAAATATAAGTCCTATGGCGGTATGTTCGGTGTCGGGCTTGCAGTGGGTGAAGAGACTTTCATCAATGGAAAGGCTGCACTTATGCTCATGGTAGATATCCAGAAGGACGGTATCCGTGTCCCGGGTGTGATTCTGCAGGGCGAGGTTCATGCGCTTTGTGCTTCGGGCGACGCCGAGAGCGGTCTCATAAACGGTAAGGTGACAATTCTTTACGAAGATACTACAACCCCTGATATCACCGACGAGGAGAAGAAGGCAATGGATGCCTCTGAACTCAAGGAGAAACTTGCCGCAAAGAACAAGGAACATAAACTGTTCCGTCTATCGGTAACGGTGGATAGCGACATCGCCGCTATGTACAAGAAGTTCACAGGCGAGGAGTATCAGGTGAAGGCTCCGGTTTCCGACCTTCAGGCTCTTGACCAGAAGAACGCCGACAGTGAGAACCAGGGCGAGAAGAAGAATGAAAGTTCTTCATCGGGCAAACTCGAAAGCAAAGGCTATGTGAAGTCCGGCTGTGGCGCTTCAATAAATATGGAACTTGAGATACGCAACTATCCTTCGCTTAACAAGACATACTGGCACCTCTACGTGGGCGAACCCGATGAGAGCAAGCGCTGCCGTGTCACCTTCATTGACTTTGAGGTGGGCAAGGACTCTCCGGTAGGCCTGTGGGCAAAGGTCTATGCCAACATGTACCTTTGTATCGGTAACGAGCTTCCGGGCAACGGTCAGCTGCCTGCAATCCCCGACAAGGTGCAGGAGGCATTGGGTATGAAGGGTGCCGACGGCAAGGTCGATTCAAGTCAGAAGACAAAACTCGACGCCGCACGTGAGCAGACAATGAAGGGCGGTCCGGCCGGCGACATCAACGGCGGTATAATGGTTGGTGCGGCTCTTGGTGCCGAGATTGGATGTAACGCTGTATTCTGCTATGCCAATGTCGAAGGTATGCTTGGCTTTGACCTTATCCTCAAGCAGTATAAGGAGGGAGTGAAGTGTACCGACGGTACGCGTGCCGGTGGAAAGAACGGTTTCTACGCTACCGGCCAGATATATGCAATGCTCAAGGGTGAGCTTGGCCTTATGCTCGACCTTTGGATATTCAAGGGCAAGGTACCTTTGGTGGACATGACTATCGGTGCCCTGTTGCAGGGTGGCTTCCCGAACCCCACATGGGTCTATGGCCGTCTACGTGCCAAGGGTTCAGTGCTTGGAGGTCTCATCAAGTTCAGTTCGACAATTGAGATGAAAGCCGGTAAGGTGTGCGTGCCTGAAATGGGTAACCCGCTCGATGATATCAAGATTTTCGGTGATATCCAGCCGGGTGACGAAGATATCGAGAAGGGCTGGAGCGAAAAGTCTCTTGCGTCATGCTACGGAAAGTCTACCTTCACTACTAACATGAAGATAGACAAGGTTCTCACGCTTGTGGATGAGGGTGCCACCATGAGGGAGGATGGAATGAATGGCGATGGCAGTCAGATAACGCGCAAGTATGTGTTCCACCTTGACAAGAACTTCGAGATGAAGATGTACGATGAGAGTGACCCCACCGATGATGAGCGCAGTGCATATACATCATTCGTAACACATGCCAACCCCACATTCGACAGGGAAAACTACGAGATTGTTACCGGTTCACTCGAACCTAACACTCTCTACCGCATAAAGTTGCGCGGTACCTGCAAGGAGATTGTCAATGGCGATGAGGTTGACCCAATCTACAGGGATTCTCTCTCCAATTACAAGGATGTTCACCGCCCATTTGCCGATACACGCTATGTATATTTCCGCACAGGCGAGTTGAGCAATGATATAAATAAAGAGGTTGTGGGTTATCTGCCAAACGAGAGCGAGTTTACACAGACTCTTGAGAATGCCACCCAACCGTCTATCATGGAGCAGCACGTGCGTGATGACTACTGGAACAATCCCGACCATGAGTTTGTGGCAAGCATAAAGGAGTACGATGAAGCTACCGGAATGTATGTGCTTCCCGACGCCCGTCAGGGACTCCGCAAGGGTCAGGTATCAAAGTATGATAACCTGCCTGTCATTGAGATAGTTGAGCAAGGCTATGATGATGAGGGCAAGGAGTTCAAGTATGCTACCGTTACGTTGGAGAAACCGGTTCCCGGTGAACATTTTATAAAGGACAAGACCTATCGTTTCGAAATCAAGCGCATAAACCGTGCCCAACTCGACAATTACATGGACATGATTGAAGAGAACTACAAGAGTATCATGGCCATGACCAAGGATGATGTCGATGCCTATGAGCAGCAGCTTGCCGAAATGGACGAGGCCATTGCCGAAGGCGATTCAAAGGCCGGTGACCAGCAGGTGAACCAGGCAATACGCGACCTCTACAACTACTATAAGGAGGTTGGGGAGATGTATGGCGAGAACGAGGCCGAGCAGCGTATCAAGGAGTATAAGGAGGAACTCAAGTCCAATGCCCAGGGCTTTGCCGAGGTTGTGTATACAAAAGACTACACATACAACGGCATTGCAACTTTCCAGGACTTTGTGTCACGTGGCGGTTGGGACCTCTGGCGCAAGAACTACTCTAAAGGCAATCCGGTGGATTATTCATCGCTCTACTGCAAGGTTGAGGATGTTGAG
>JAFQUE010000074.1 GCA_017408685.1 Bacteroidaceae bacterium
GACGGTTCGTTTTTCGTTCCTTACTTACTTATTGACCTTTGATATATATCAAAGGACGCGTTGTACTGCTTGTCTGTATGGAATGTTGTCAAGGATCATCGTGCTTAACGACGCGCAACGCTTGTTGTTTGCCGAAAGCGAGTGCAAAGGTAGAACTATTTTTTGAACCGACAAACATTTTGAGAGGAAAATTCAACACAAAACAATAAAAATTTGTTTTTTGTTCAAACAAGCCGTCATTTTTAACAAAATATCAGCAATTTTATTAAAAACAAGCCATTCTCAAGCAAAAACAAAGAGAAGGATTTTCGGGAAGAAAATAAAAGAACAACAAAAACTCTTTTCGTACTTTGCACTACAAGAGTTTTATTGTACCTTTACATACCTTATATAATAGAGTACGGGATGATAGACAGAAAAACCATTGAACAGATAATGGACACCGCAAAAGTGGAAGAGGTTGTCGGGGATTTTGTAGCATTACGCAAGCGCGGAGTGAACATGATTGGATTATGCCCGTTCCACAATGAGAAGACCCCTTCGTTCACGGTATCGCCTTCAAAGAACCTGTGGAAATGCTTCGGTTGCGGAAAGGGCGGCAAACCCGTACATTTTATAATGGAACACGAACAGTTGAGTTATCCCGACGCTTTGAGGTGGCTTGCAAAGAAATACCACATAGAAATAAAGGAACGCGAACTCACGGATGAAGAGAAGCGCGAGGAGAGCATACGCGAAAGCATGTTCGTCATAAACCAGTATGCACTGCAGTATTTCATTGACACGTTGCACGGCAGCGAAGAGGGAAAAGCCATTGGCCTGAACTATTTCCGCCACCGCGGACTGCGCGACGAGACCATCAAGAAATTCTGCTTGGGATACTCGTTGGAGAAACGCACCTCATTTGCCGAGACCGCTGTCGCAGCCGGCTACAACCCGGAACTCATTGCAAAGACCGGTGTCTGCTACAGCACCGACGACGGCAGATTGCAGGACAGGTTCTGGGGCAGGGTAATTTTCCCGGTACATACAATCTCGGGCAAGGTTGTAGCCTTTGGCGGACGTATTCTGCAAAACAACGCAAAGGCTGCAAAATATGTAAACTCGCCCGAGAGCGAAATATACCACAAAAGCGACCACCTTTACGGCCTCTACTTTGCCAAACAGGCAATAATGCAGAAGAACCGCTGTATACTTGTGGAAGGCTACCTTGATGTAATATCGATGTTCCAGGCCGGAATACAGAATGTGGTTGCCTCATCGGGTACATCACTCACTACCGGACAAATCAGGCTCATTCACCGTTTCACCGACAATGTAACCCTGCTTTATGACGGAGACAAGGCCGGAATAAAGGCTTCCATCCGAGGCATAGATATGCTGCTTGAAGAGGGCATGAACATAAATGTGGTACTGTTGCCCGAAGGCGAAGACCCCGACAGTTATGCGCAGAGTCACTCCACTGAAGAGTTCGAGCAGTATATCGAGAAGAACAAAGTGGACTTCATACGATTCAAGACAAATCTGTTGCTTGACGAAGTGGGCGATGACCCGATACGCCGTGCGGGGCTCATTGGCGATGTAGTAAAGAGCATTGCCGTTGTGCCCAACGACATTTTGCGCAGCGAATATATAAAAAAGTGCAGCGACATGCTGAATGTCGGCGAGCAACTGTTGGTGAAAGAGACAGCGAAAATAAGAATGCAGAGGGCGGAGGAACAGCAGAAACGCCGCAACAGCGAACAAGAGGGCGCCAGTGAGGAGAACAGTCAAGGCGAAAACCCAGGAGTGACCGACGACTTCAGGCAGAACATAATTGACAACTACAGCAACAACCCGCTACACCATAAGGAGAAGGCCATAATACAGTTCATCCTGAAAAAAGGAGGCAGGTTGTTACAGGTTCCTGCCGACAGCATAAACGCGACCCCCTCATTTACCGAAAGCGTCATTTCACACCTGTACTATTCATTTGACTCCGACGGTATTGAACTTAGCCATCCGCTATACAAGAAGATTTTTGCCGAAGCCTGCGAGCATGCTGCGGAAATAGATTTTGACCCCGAGAAGCACTTCATGGCACATCCGGATTCAGAAGTATCGGCACTCACCGCCGAACTATGCGGAGAACGGTATTTGTTGAGCAAGTTCTTCAGCGAGCAGAACAACGACGAACGCAATGAGCAGGCAATCCTCTTTGAGCAGACAACCCGCCTTGCAATTGCCTACAAACTTAGCATTGTCGATGAAATGCTAAAGAGTACAATGTCCCGCATGAAAGACCCTGCTGTCACCGCCGACCCGGCAGCACTCCAGGGGTGCATGGAAGAGTTCAAGTTCCTCAAGGAAACCCAACAGGCTTTGAACAACGTACTCAAAGGATATGGTTTTGGGGACGTGGCATTGAATGTTTAGTCACTAAACATCGACAAGGTTTGTAGCAAAAGGTCGCACGCTGCGTGGATGCAATTCACGCCGTGCGGGTTGCGAAAAACAAACCTTGTCAATGTCAGTATTTAAAAGCCGAAAGGTCGCAGGCAGCGCGGAAGAATGTCGCACCGTACTCCCACTTTAAAAAGCGGGAGAGTAGTCGCCTACGCGTATATATAATAAGGTAAACATTTATTTTGAGGATTTAGAATAATTGAATACATTTGCAACATACACAACATAAATAAAAAACAGACAGCCTATGAAAAATCGCGTATAATTCAGTACGCACATTTTAGACATATTGGAAAAGCGTTTAGCATTATTCTTTCTTCCTAAAAGTTTGGCGACTTATAAGTTCAAGATGAATAATAGCATAAATGCTCGCGCTTCATTGCGCGGGCTTTTGGTTATTACTTGAACGAGGTCACGCCAAACACCTTAGGAAGATAATATGCCGAAAGTACCGCGTTTTTTTATGTGCGTACATCAAATTCACAAGGTACAATGGAGTAAACCGAAAAGTCGGAAAGTGAGTAGGACAATAATACAAAACACTCGAAATATGAGAATACACAAACTAATCAAAAATACCGCCTTGCTTGCCATGGCATTTCCCCTTGCATTATTCACATCATGCAGCGACGGACACGAAGACGATATAACAGACAGCGACGGCGATACAGAGGTAACGAACGATTACACAGCTACCACAAATGTCAAGAATGCGGTAATAACCGATGAATATGAATACATCGAAGGAGAACCAGTACATAAATCTATTACTATTTATGAAGATTTTAACCACCGATACATACTACAGCTTGTTGATGGGGATATAGAATTTGTACATTATACCCGAAAAGATGGAAGTTGGTATAATAATAATCGCAACAAAAACGGCATATATATTGATGACTATACAGATCAGTCCGGCATAATAAACTGTGGCAAGGTTTCAAGTATTGACGAAATAGAAACAAAATCAGCATGGTACATATACGGAAGCACTCTCCGCTTACCTGATGATTGCCATAGCTCTGCCACCGTGCAACCATACAATGGTTATTCATGTGCATTCATTACTGAAGATGGTTTAATTAATAATATGAGAATATTTGTAACAGAATACACTCTCGACTCACGCGGAAGGCTTGAAAGCATAAACATTGAATACCAATTATTCTAAGAGAAAAACAGGTTGCACCACATGGTGCAACCTGCCTTATTCTACAAACGCCAGCGGAGAGGTCAAGATCTTTCGCTGTGCTCAAGATGACAAAATCACGGAATAGAGGCTCTTCTGCCAACTGCTCTGCTCAAAAGACAAGAGAGCGGCGGTTACTACCTGTTTCTCAACAGGTTCATAAACTCCTCGCGGGTCTTTGCCTGGTTGAAGGCTCCGCAGAAATCGGACGTCGTGGTTACCGAGTTCTGTTTCTTGACCCCACGCATTTGCATGCACAGGTGCTGAGCCTCGACAACAACCATTACACCAAGCGGGTTAAGGGTCTTCTGTATGCATTCCTTAATCTGCAGCGTGAGTCTCTCCTGCACCTGCAGACGGCGAGAGAAGACCTCTACCACACGAGCAATCTTGCTAAGGCCGGTTATATACCCATTGGGGATATAAGCCACATGGACTTTGCCGAAAAACGGCAATATGTGATGTTCGCAGAGCGAATAGAAGTCAATATCCTTTACGATGACCATTTGGCTGTAGTCCTCCTTGAACATGGCACCGCGCAGAATAGCCTCAGGGTCCTCATTATAGCCGGCAGTGGTGTCAAGTATCGCACGCGCCACACGCTCGGGAGTCTTCACAAGTCCCTCTCTCTCCACATCCTCGCCCATAAGCCTTAGCATATTGCTGCAGCACTCCTTGAGGCCTTCGATTCTCTTCTCTCTCTCTTCGCTTTCCATCATGATTCAATTACTTAATAAGGCAGGTTTATAAGACACTTCTTTACAGAAATCTCCTTGAATTTCCGGGTAGCCTTCAGTTTGTACATTACAGCCTCCGCCTCTTCGCGTGTACGGTAATCTCCATAAAGACAGGTCCGGATAGGCGGATTGAACTCCACATAGGCCTCTGCCCCGGGAAACTTATCACGCATGAACTGCGCCATTCTGTTGGCCTCATCCCTTGCCTGGGCCGAGTTATTGCCCGAATAGACCATTACACGGTAGCCCTCGACCTGTGGAACCTTGCCGTCAACGGAAATCATGGTACCCATGAGTTCCATAAGACCTTCGGGTTGGTTAATCTTGACCCTTGCACCGAAAAGGCCCGACGACTCGATTTCTTTTACAATATTGTTCTGCGCAACAACAAAGTGTGCGCAGAACAATATTGAGATTATAAGGAATATCCTTTTCATATATTACTTGAACGCATCAATGATACCCTTGAAGTCTGCCACCTTGAGAGCAGCACCGCCAATAAGACCACCATCCACGTTAGGATTAGCGAAAAGTTCCTTTGCATTGCTTGGTTTGCAGCTGCCGCCATAGAGGATTGATGTATTCTCGGCAACCTCGTTGCCATACTTCTCGGCAATGGTAGAGCGGATGTAAGCGTGAATCTCCTCAGCCTGTTCAGGAGTAGCAGTCAAACCTGTACCGATAGCCCATACCGGTTCGTAAGCAAGGATAATCTTTGAGAAGTCCTCGGCAGAAAGGTCATAGAGTGAACCTGCCAACTGGTCGAACACTACCTGATTCTGGATACCCTGGTTACGTTCCTCAAGAACCTCACCGATACAAAAGATTGGAGTAAGACCGTTGGCAAGAGCAAGCTGCACTTTCTCCTTGAGAATCTCGGGAGTCTCGCCATAGTAAGCACGACGCTCAGAGTGGCCGAGGATTACATACTTTGCACCTGTTGAAGCCACCATAGAGGCTGAAACCTCACCTGTGTATGCACCTGATACCTTATCGGCGCAGTTCTCGGCACCAACACCAATCACAGTCTCATCTACAATTGGAGCAACAGAAGCCAAATGTATGAACGGTGTACATATCACAACATCACAGTTTGGTTTGTCAGCAGCCAAAGCCTCATTCAGTTCCTTTGCCAAAGCAATACCTTCCTGAAGATTCATATTCATCTTCCAGTTACCGGCAACAATGTTTTTTCTCATTTTCTTGTAATTTTAAATGGTTACTAAATATGTTATTTGTCAAGATTTTCATTCTTGCATTCTTCACCTTCCGCAGATGGCACAGACCGTATTGCCTTGCGGTACGCGGTCGCGTCAAACAGGGAAATGAACAGCAACGGCAAAACAAGTAGAACAGACCAGAAACGCCACCCTTGCATTCTTTCCACAAGCGAAGGAAGACCGTCGGGCATTCCAGTCGGCGATTGGGCAAGTTGCTCCACGGCAGGCAGGTCCGACACGTTCCACTTGCCCACAATGACGCCATTCTTCAGCAACAGCACACCCGGGTTGGAACGTATCATATTCCTCAAGACCTGTTCGTCGCTCCAATATATCGTGTACTCCGCACCGGTACGTTTGCACCACATTTCCACTTCCTCGTCATCGGACGCTGTTGTTACATAAAACGACACATCCCTGTCAAGACAATAGTCATACATGTCATTTATCTTGTCAACCCGACTTATTTCGGCCTCCTCGACACGCTCTATGGCAACAAGGCACACATAACCGGTATCGGCCAACAGCACATCGGTGACATCATTGTCATTCTCCCAGTCGACAATAGAAAAGCCCTCAATGAGAGGAGGGACACCCTCTTTAACAAGTTCGGAACGAGCCCCGACGCTTGTCCACGCACTATCAGGGCACTCGCCCTCGGGCAATTCGCAAGTGTCGCCCTCATGCTCATATGCATATATTACCCTGTATTCATCGGGAGTTCCACGGGTCATGCCACGCAGGTCCGTACCCACCGAATATTGGCCGAAGTCAACTACAGGCAGATGGGACAGGCTCAAAAGCACCACCGAACCTATGTAGAAAAGCGAAAAGAGCGTCACCATCCATCTGCTGCCGGAACTTATGTGACATACAAACCTCTTGCGCCCAAACATCACGACAAGTGACAACAGAAGCAGAAACACATTTTTTGCCAAAGTCTCGCCGTTCGACAGCACAAGCACTTCGCCAAAACATCCGCAGTCCTCAATACCGCCATTGAAGTATATCACCGCAGTGAGCGCTGTGAAAAAGAGCATTGCAGCAGGAGCGAGGTATGCCACCATCTTGCGGTACACGCCCATAAAGAGAAAAATGCCGAGCAGGAACTCGAACTCCGCCTGAACTATTCCGAGCACCATGAGCATATCCTCGGAAAAGAACCCGGGCGCGAAAAGTGATGCATACTCATTGAGCTTGTACATTGAACCCACGGGGTCGAAAGCCTTCACGAGGCCCGACACCACAAGCACCAATGAGAGCACAAGACGGCACACATTGACAACTACCGTAAAAGTTTTATTCCTGGTCCACTCCATTCTTTATAAGACCGAAAACCGCATAGTTTATCATGTCCATGTAATTGGCATCAATACCCTCGGAGACGATTGTCTCACCCTTGAGTTCTTCAATCTGCTTTGTACGCCATATCTTGGTAAGAATAAGGTCGGTATATGATGTTGTACGCATACCCCTCCACGCCTCATTGTAATCATGGTTCTTTTTCTTCATGAGTTCAAGGGCCTCTTTTGCCTTACGGTCATAGAGCGCCATGGCCTCATCGGGAGTAATGTCACACGAATCGGAATACCCGAGTTCAAGTTGCACCAAGGAGATTATTCCATAGTTCACAATGCCTATGAGTTCCGACGTTATACCCTCGCCGACCATATTCTCGGCACCCGTCTCAAGCGTGCGTATACGCTTGGCCTTTATGAATATCTGGTCGGTCAAAGACTCGGGGCGCATGATACGCCACGACGCACCGTAATCATACAGTTTCTTGCTGAAAAGGTCGCGGCAAACAGCCAGCACCTTCTCGAACTGTGTATTAGTATTATTGTTCATTATACAACTTTTTAATCTTATGCTTTAGGATACTTGCGGAACCAACTGCTCACCTTTAGTTTTATGACACCGAAAAACGCCTCGCTGAATATTCCGCCGCTCATTTTGGATGTTCCGAGAACACGGTTCACGAATATTACCGGCACTTCGCAAATCTTGAACCCGCACTTGTGGGTCGTGAACTTCATCTCAATCTGGAATGCATATCCCTTGAAACGTATCTTGTCGAGTTCCATGGTCTCAAGCACCTTGCGGCGGTAACAGTTGAAACCGGCGGTTGTATCATATACTGGCAAACGAGTTATAAAGCGCACGTACTTTGAGGCGAAATAGGACATTAGCACACGCCCCATTGGCCAGTTCACCACATTGACACCTGTTACATAACGGCTGCCCACTGCAAGGTCATAGCCCCAGTCGGCACAAGCCTCATAAAGGCGTGGCACGTCGTTGGGGTCATGCGAGAAATCGGCGTCCATTTCAAAGATATACTCGTACCCGCGCTCCAACGCCCATTTGAAACCTGCAATATAAGCCGTACCCAAGCCCAGTTTGCCTTCACGTTCAATGAGGTGGACCCTGCCCGGAAAAAGTTCCATCGCACCCTTTACAAGTTTTGCCGTCCCGTCGGGAGAACCGTCATCGACAACAAGTACATCAAACCCGTGCTCAAGAGCCATGAGAGTGCGTATCATGCGCTCTATGTTCTCTTTCTCGTTATACGTGGGGATTATTATTACAGTATCGCTCATATCCATAATTTGTTTTGCCTGCCAGAGCAGGACTACAAGTTACAAAGGTATAGGTTTTTTGAAATAATATCAAATTATATTATTAAATAAAATATAAATTAGATGGAGAAAGAGACCGAATCTCGCCTGTTTTTCTTATATTCGCACCGGATTTACAAACTTATCGGAAAGTGGAAGAAAAGAAACTGTTCATAGAGACATACGGTTGCCAGATGAACGTGGCCGACAGCGAAGTCATAGGCTCAATACTGAAGGTTGCAGGATACGCCGTGTGCGGGGATATAAAGGAGGCTGACCTCATTCTGCTGAACACTTGTTCAATACGCGACAACGCTGAACAGAAGATTTACGGCAGGCTGGACCAGCTCAACGCCATGCGACGCGGCAAAAGCACACTCATAGGCGTGGTAGGCTGCATGGCCGAGAGAGTCAAGGAAGAACTCATAAAGAACTACAAGGTGAACATTGTCGCAGGACCCGACACATACCTGTCGCTACCTGAACTCATAGCCCAGGCCGAGATGGGGCATGCTGCAATGAACATAGAACTATCGACAACAGAAACCTACCGCGACATTATACCAATGCGCATATGCAGCGGCAACGTGTCGGGGTACATATCAATAATGCGCGGTTGCAACAACTTCTGCCACTACTGCGTTGTGCCCTACACCCGCGGGCGTGAGAGAAGCCGCGACATACAGAGCATACTGAACGAGGTGGACGACCTTGTAGCAAAAGGGTTCAAGGAGATAATACTGCTTGGACAGAACGTGAATTCGTACCGTTTTGTGGAAGAGAACGGCGAGGTCATCACCTTTCCGCAACTATTGCGCCGTGTGGCACAACATGCACCACAAACCCGCATAAGGTTTACCACATCGCACCCCAAAGACATGAGCGACGACACACTGCATGTGATAGCGGAAGAACCCAATGTGTGCAAAAGCATTCACCTGCCCGTGCAGAGCGGCAGCAGCGCCATACTCAAGGCCATGAACCGCAAATATACCCGCGAATGGTATCTCGACCGCATTGAAGCCATCCGCCGCATAGTCCCCGATTGCGGACTGTCGACCGACATAATCGCCGGTTTCTGCGGAGAGACCGAGGAGGACCACCGGGAGACCCTCTCTTTAATGAAGTACTGTTCTTACGACGCAGCCTTCATGTTCAAATACTCCGAACGCCCGGGCACCTTTGCCAGCAAGCACATGAAAGACGACATCGAAGACAGCGAGAAGGTGCGTCGCCTGAACGAGATAATAGCCTTGCAACAGGAGTGTTCTGCGGCCAATAACAAAAAATGTATCGGACAAACATATGAGGTACTCATCGAAGGCATATCGAAACGTTCACGAGAGCAGTTCTTCGGACGCACAGAACAGAACCGCACTGCGGTATTCGACCGCAAGGGTTACAAGATAGGAGATTTCGTAAAGGTGAAGATAAACGATTCCACAGCAGCCACACTTCTCGGAGAAATAGTTGATTGACAACAAAAGCGAAGCCTTAAGGCTTCGCTTTTGTTGTCAATCAACGGAACAGGTACGGTCAACGCCTGTTGCCGAGCCTTTTCTGCATACGTTCCTCAAAATTCATTTTGGCCGATACGGAATCGGGCATAAGGAACATCAATATCAGATAGAAAAGCACCGGAGCACCTACACCGCATATCGCTGCTATCAACCACACGAGACGCACATTCCTTACATTCCATCCGAAATGCTCGGCAACACCGGCACAAACGCCGGCTATGACCTTGTCTTGAGAACGGACCAACCTGCTCATTTTCCGTGATTTACTTGTTCATCAGAAGCATGATAATCCATACCAGAAGGTATGCAACGAGACCTACGCCTGCGAAGATTGCAGCAAGAACCCATACAATGCGGATAATCTTTGCGTCAACATTAAGATACTCTGCAATACCACCGCATACACCGGCGAGAACCTTGTTGTTTTGTGAAAGAGCTAACTTTGCCATGTCTTTTTCTTTTTAAAATTAATTAATACCGGGCGCAAAAATAATAAATATCTCTGGAAAAATCTAACGAAAGAGGGGAAATAATGATGGCACCACTGGTGTTCAATGACTTATGAGGACTTTTGATGAAAGCCTCGCCGATGCGAAAGTGCAAGGAAATGAAAGGTAATGAGGGCGTACGGTTTTCAAATCATTACCCGATAACGAGGTAAGGTTATAGGTCGTTGGAGTCTA
>JAFQUE010000075.1 GCA_017408685.1 Bacteroidaceae bacterium
ATGACTGAAAAGTATGCAAAAGGTCCCGGCACTGCAAAAACAGTCGCAACAGCCTTTCGCTCATGCCGCCGTGGCGAGCATTCGGCCGGCCGTTGCTTGCCACAAACAACTTTTCGTTCAGTCATCGGGGATAAAAGAACTCGCTTTCCACGCGATAACAGCAACGCTGATATGCACCGCTCAAACAGCTTTTATCTTGTTCCGCTGCCTGAACGGTTGTTTGCTGTGTTTTAGATAGTGCCGGTTTTTCTTTGAAATTACTATTGCTATGAAAATTCGTTGTAGAAATTCCTCCTCTGGCTGTACCCCTCAGTCACTACGTGACAGCTCCCCTAAAACAGGGGGCAATTCAGGTGCCGCAAAACGAGTCAATGACAGGTACGTAAAAAACACATTGAAGGGTCCATGACCCTTCAATGTGTTTTAGAAACTGTTCGATTTGTATCGCTTTACCCTTTAAGCCAATCGTGTTTGGCAACGCTGTAGATAGGCAGGAAAGGAATAATCAGCGGGCGTTTCTTTATATATGCCTGGAACTCGGGGTCGGCGCCATAAACCTCCTGCTGGCGCAGTTCAAGACGACGCGCGCCGCTGAACATCACATATACAATACCGGCGTATCCGAGCGAGGCTATAACCCACTGCCATGCTGTACAGCATGCACCAATGCATATTATGTAACTGCCTGTCCACATAAGTACTTCGCCAAAGTAGTTGGGGCAGCGTACAATGCGGTAGAGCCCTGTGCTCACGAAACGGCCGGCATTTATCTTCTTTGCAGCACTCTTCTGTGCGTCGGCAACCATTTCAATGACTACTCCAATGGTGGCAATGACTGCTCCGGCCCATGCCCATAGTTCATTCACCGGTGCTCCGTTGCCGGAGTTATACAGGTAGAAGGTTGCCGGGCTTATCTGTCCCACGTAAAGCAGTGCGCATGATATCCAAATCATGAACATGACAAACAGTGGTTTTTTCTTTGTGTTGTCGGGTTGGTACAGGATTTTCTTGTACGAAGCCGACTTGCGCTCACGCAGCAGCAGATAACCTGCCAGGCGTATGCCGTAAATGAACAGCACGGCGCAGAGGATTATTACGGGCAATGTGATTTCGTCGGCGAAGATTATCGCTGTTGCCGCAGCGAGTGCCGAAATTGAAAGACCATAGCCAATGCTGAAGAAGTAGATGAAGTAAATCCATCCAAGGGCCGATACCAGAAACGATATCCCCAATAATAGATACATGTAGTCCATAATGTTCTCCTTTTATGTTTATAACAAATTAATAGGTTTTTCAGTTGAATCTGTTACTCTACAGTTACAATCCCTTCGTATTTCCCTTCGCTGCAGTTAGGGCATTTGTCAACCAGATGGCCGGTATATACAATAGGGCCGACTGCGCTGTATATATTTATAGGAACATATACCATTGAATAGCCACCGGGTTCTTCCTCGTAGTATATTCCTATGTTGCCGTCGGGCAAGATACACATTGACGAGTAGGCCGAACCGCGGTCCGAAACCCTCAACTTCTTCCAACCCTTTGAGAGTTCTGTGGGGGTGTATGTCGCAGGGTCGTTGCTCAGCGGCTTGTAGAATATTGCAACGTCGCTGCGGCTGTCGCCGGTGGGTGCCGATTGGAACAGGATGTTGCCAACGAGCAACGGTTCGCCGTTGGTGTCGTTGCGGCCGAACTTGAGGTCGCCCGCCTGGTCGGTGGCAACGGCTCCGTCCCAATAGCCCTCGGCTTTCTCAAAGTTTGTGTAGTGGAATACGTTGAAGTAGCGTCCGTGTCCCTTGCGGCTGCTCAAGAGCACGCTGCCGTCGGGCAGTTCCTCGCATTTGGGCTCGTTGCCGTAGGGCGCAGGACTGTCGTTGAAGTCGTTGCCCAACTCTCCCAACAGGTGCCATGTCTCGCCAAAATCATCGGAGTATAGCGCGTAGTTGTGGTGTCGGTAACTGCCGGCCTCTACAGCCCACACAGCACAGTATATGCGGTAGTAGTCGCCGACCTTTATCATCCTGCTTTGTGCCATGCGACCTGCTCCAATGAACATTGAACCTACATGTGCTTTGCCGTTCTTGTCCTTGAACAGTGGGTATATCTCATAAGTGACCTCTTCGGGCTCGCTTGCTTCCCACTTGCCGGTCTCCTCGTTGAACTTTATACGCAGGCGCGCCATGCGGTTGGGGTTCTCTGGGTTCTCGGCGGTACCGGCACCGTAGTTGCCGTGCCAGCATACGCGGTTGCCGCATACGCTCATCACCAGAATCTCGTTACGTTCGCGGTCGGCAACTACAGCCGGGTCGCCGAATCCCGTGAGCCATGTCTCCTTGGCCTCTTTACCCACTCCGTCGGCAATCTTTATGGGGTCGCTCCAAGAGTGTCCGTCCCACTTGCTGCCGCCTTTCACGCTGTGGCGCATTACAAGGTCTACCTCGCCGAAACCTATGTCGTTTCCGCACGGGCGGTAGTCGTTTATGGCGAATACATATCCGTTGGCAGTCGTTACAATCGCAGGAATACGGTAAGGTATGCCTTTCTCATCGGGTGAGTAGAAAAGATACTGGTATTTGTTCTCTTTGTCAACACTGATGTTTACGTAAATTTCCATGCCTTTGCCGGTGAGTTCCTGCTCTGCAATCTCCTTGCCGCCGTTTATGTCAATCTTCCAGCCGTGGCAAACAAGTCCTGTGGCAATGCCGAACTTTGCATTGTGCGGCAGGTAACAGGTCTGTTCCTGCAGGGTGCTCTCTTTTGTGAGCATGCTGTTGCTTGTTGTTCCGTCAACGGTAATTGCCAATTCGCCAATGCGGGTGTTTGTGTCAAAACCTCCCTCCAACTGTGCGTTGTACTTTATTGTGAGCGGTTTGCTCATGTCAATGGGCTTTATGTTCCAGCGCCCGCCATCGTCCTCGCTTGAATAGAGTTTGATATCACGTCCTGCCCCGCCGAACATGTTGAAACTCTGTGAGGGGTTCTCTTCTGGTGATATCGTGTAACTGCCGTCCTCGTGCCGGGTAAGCGTGAGCGGGGTGGCTGCATTGCTGCCGGCCAATGTTGCTGCGGCACCGCTTGCCGTGCATTCCAGTTTCAGGGCAACTTTCTTGCCGGCCTTGTGACTGTGCATTGTGAAAGACTCGGCATTGCCCACAAGGTACCATATTTCATCCTCTCCGTAGGCGGTGCTGCCGCTGGTCACGGTTGTGCCGTCATTGCTTACTTTTATGGCAAAGCCCTTGTCGCGGTTGTTCGTTATCTGTACCGGAGTGCCCTTGGCAAACGACTTTGAGAAAATGTCGCTTTCTGCTGTAGTGCTTGCCACCGCTGCCGATATACCTGCTGTCAATGAAAGCAGGAACAGGAAAACTCTTTTATTCATATTATAGTCTTGTTCGGTTTTTATTTATGCTTACCTCAAAAATAGTAAAATAAATTATATAATATATATATGTACCGTCAAATAATTATGTATGCCGCTAATTGCCGGTTGCGATAACGCCATTCACTACCTTATATTGTGCAGGAAATGCAATTTTCTTTAAATTTGTTTGGATTTAATATAAATATTTCTTTCCTTTGCGAAGTTAATTCATTCATAAACCTGTAAAAACTATTGCCTATAGAAAATCTCTACTTCAATTTTTAAAGAAGAAAATAATGGAGAATTTAAAGCAGATGACCGATGATATGTTGGTCTCACTTTATTTGGAAGGCAATAATTCAGCATTTGATACATTGTTGAACCGTCACAAAGACAGGTTGTTCAATTATATATTTTTTATAGTACGTTCAAAGGAGGTGGCAGAAGACATCTTCCAGGAGACTTTTGTGAAGGCAATTGTTACCTTGCAGCAGGGGCGTTATACCAATGACGGCAAGTTCGCGGCATGGATTACACGAATTGCCCACAATCTTGTCATCGACCAGTTCCGTACCGAGAGGAACGAGAATACTGTTTCCAATGACGAGACCGGAATTGACCTTCTGAACGACGCGAAACTTTCCGAGGGCAACATCGAGAACCGCATGGTGAACGAGCAGGTGCTCAAGGATGTGCGCATGCTCATCGATGAACTGCCCGATTGTCAGCGCGAGGTTGTGTTCATGCGTTACTATCAGGACATGTCTTTCAAGGATATTGCCGACGCTACCGGGGTGAGCATAAATACTGCTCTTGGCCGCATGCGTTATGCCGTGATGAACATGCGTCGCATTGCAGCCGAAAAGAATGTGTCGCTGGTAATGGAGTAAGGAACTGTAATTACATGAATTAGAAACTCTTTCTATTTCTTTAGGGCTTCTAATAATTAAGTAATAGGGTTGGGGTATATGCCGCAGAAGAATTTTTTCTTTGGCGGCATATACTATTTTCATATCCCAAGCGTTTATAATACAAAGGAAAGAACCAACAACCGTTTGCCTATGGATAAAACATCTACCCCAATCACAGAGCATGTTATCAGAAAGGCTCTTAAAAAAGAACAGTTCCCCCGCCCGTCGGTCTCTTCACTCGAATTCATAAAGAACTTCGCACGCAACTTCAGGGCCGAGCAAGGCATTGACGCCGATTATAGGGAATTTGTACTGAACTGACCTCAACAATAAAATGTACCGCACGCGTGCGGTACATTTTATTCATGGCATGCTGTATGGTCGTACCATTATACCGGCTCACCAGTAAAAATTAGGGGGATACTTCTTGAGATAGTATATGAACAGGAATGAGAATTTTTGTATTCTTCAACAAACTTACCCTTAACCTGTTATCTTGTATTCTTTTTGTAGTCGTTCTATCATGTTCTTTCGCGCGACGAAAGAACATGAAAGCAAGAGTTGAAGAAAAATACAAGTAAACAAT
>JAFQUE010000005.1 GCA_017408685.1 Bacteroidaceae bacterium
ACTGTTATTCCTTGGTTTGTTTTACCCTTAATCTGTTGTCGTTTATTCTTCTTGTTGTCGTTCTATCACATACTTTTCATGACTGAAAAGTACGCAAAAGGTCCCGGCACACGGAAATTCCAGTCGACCTCTTTTTTGTTCAAGAGTCGCAAGCGACATCTTTCAGTCAAAGAGGTCTTGCCGCTTGAACTTTCTGTTTGATTTTTGGGTGCTGCGGAACTCCCTCAGTTACCCGCTTGCAAGCAATCGTGTAACTAGCGGTCAAACAGGCCTCGCACTTTTTCCAAAAATCAAACAGGTTCAAACTGTGGAATTTAACGGTGCCGGTTAAAGAGATTACCTCTGCTTGTCATTGCGCAATCGTCATCACGACAGAGCGTAGCGACGAATGCCGCAGGTATAGATAATGCTGGCAGTAAATGGTCACGCGAAGCACAGACAAAGTTTGTGCCGCGTGGGTTACGGCAAGACAGCATTATCAATGGATCTCTTTTTCATTACAACCGAAAATATTTTGTCAACCCACACCTTTTTGCTACTGAGCCATAATTAAACATGCAGACAAACAAAAAAGAGCGGTTCACCATGGTGAACCGCTCTACAGTTATATAAGTTTCTATTACTCAGCACGGAGTGTGAAACGTTCGAAGCCTGTAGCTGTGAGCTCCTTGTCGAAACCCTTCAAGAAGTCAGCAACAGAAATCTTCTCGTTCTGGCAGTAGCCCTGCTGGAGCAAGCAAACCTCCTTGTAGTACTTCTGGATACGACCGTCAGCAATGCGGGCAATCATATTCTCGGGCTTACCTTCCTCACGAGCCTTCTCCTCAGCAACAACGCGCTCCTTAGCAACCAAAGCAGGATCAAGATCCTCACTTGTGAGTGCAAGAGGTGCCGAAGCTGCAATCTGCATAGCAATCTCGTGACCAGCCTCCTCATTAGCCTGTGACAATGCTACCATTGTACAGAGCATGTTCTTCTTCTGGTGGTTGTATGTGTATACATTCTCGGCAACAAGAGTCTTGTAACCATCGAGTTCCATCTTCTCACCGGTGATACCTGAACGGGCTACGATAGCGTCCTGAACAGTACCCTCACCCATTGGAAGAGCCTTAACATCCTCAATTGTAGCACACTTTGCAGCAACTGCAGCGTCAAGGATATCCTGTGTCAACTTAACAAAGTCAGCACCCTGAGCAACGAAGTCGGTCTCGCACTTGAGAGCGATGATTGCAGCAAAGCCATTCTCTGCCTTTACAAGTACACAACCCTCAGAAGCCTCGCGGTCGCTACGCTTTGCAGCCACCAACTGACCCTTCTTACGGATAATCTCGATAGCCTTGTCAAAATCGCCCCCACCCTCGGTCAAAGCGTTCTTGCAGTCCATCATACCAGCACCGGTCATAGCGCGGAGCTTGGCAATATCAGCCATTGTTACAGCCATAGTATTTATGAATTTTAAAGTTAATAAATAATGAGATTACTCAGCAGCCTCGGGTGCCTCTTCTGTAGCCTCAACAACCTTGGCAGCGCGTGCCTTTGTTGTGCGGCGGCGAGGAGCCTTCTTCTCTGCATTCTCATCGGCACCCTCTGTCTCAGGTGCGTCAACCTTCTCTACCTTACGCTCCTCGAGACCCTCGGCAATAGCAGCGCAGCAAGCGTCAAGGATAACCTCAACTGACTTTGTTGCGTCGTCGTTTGCAGGGATTACGAAATCGATGTCGTTAGGATTAGAGTTGGTATCAACGATTGCAAATACGGGGATACCAAGACGGTTTGCCTCGTGAACTGCAATATGCTCCTTCATTACGTCAACCACAAAGATTGCTGAAGGAAGACGTGTAAGGTCGGCAATTGAACCGAGGTTCTTGTCGAGCTTTGCACGCTGACGTGAAATCTGAAGAATCTCACGCTTTGAAAGGTTTGAATATGTACCGTCCTGAGTAAGCTTGTCGATAGTTGCCATCTTCTTCACAGCCTTGCGGATTGTGGGGAAGTTTGTCAACATACCGCCCGGCCAGCGCTCGATAACGTAGGGCATACCTACTGACTGCGCCTTCTCGGCAACGATTTCCTTCAACTGTTTCTTTGTAGAAACGAAAAGTACCTTCTTGCCGCTCTTTGCAATCTGCTTCAAAGCCTCTGCTGCAGTCTCAGTCATGGCAGCAGTCTTGTGCAGGTCGATAATGTGGATACCATTGCGCTCCATAAAGATGTAAGGAGCCATAGCGGGATTCCATTTACGCTTCAAGTGACCGAAATGTGCACCGGCCTCAAGCAATGTGTCAAATGTAATTCTAGACATTTTGTTTAATTGTTTTAAATTCGTTTACCTTCTTTTTAATTAAATCCTTTAACCAACCTCCCGGGTAGCCCACCAAACGAAAAGCGGAGTCCCGGGTGGTTTAGATACTAAACGTATATTTCGAGACCGAATATTAACGTTTACTGAACTGGAATCTGCGACGTGCCTTGGGCTGGCCCGGTTTCTTACGCTCAACCTCACGAGCATCGCGAGTCATGAAGCCCTCTGCGCGCAAAGCCTTCTTGTCCTCGGGGTTAATCTTAACCAATGCACGTGCAATTGCAAGACGCAATGCCTGTGACTGGCCAGTGAAACCGCCACCGTCCAAGTTTACCTTGATGTCATACTTCTCAACAACATTCAGAGTTGTCAGCGGCTGCTTTACAACGTACTGGAGAATGCTTGATGGGAAATAATCCTGCAGATCCTTCTTGTTGATAGTAATTTTACCTGTACCCTCAGTTACGAAAATACGGGCAACAGCGCTCTTGCGTCTGCCTAATGCGTTTACCATTTCCATCTGCTTTCTTATTTATAAGAGTTAATATCAATTGTCTTAGGAGCCTGAGCTGCATGTGGGTGCTCTGCGCCATCGTAAATGTAGAGGTTGTCAAGGATGTGGTTGCCAAGACGGTTCTTAGGAAGCATACCTCTTACAACATGCTTGATAAGACGCTCGTAACCCTTGTAACCGGCAGCGACGTCAGCAGGAGTAAACTGCTTCTGACCACCGGGATAACCTGAGAATCTCAAATATACGCGGTCTGTCCACTTGTTACCGGTCATTCTCACCTTGTTTGCATTGATGATGATGACATTGTCGCCACAATCTGCGTTAGGTGTGAAACTTGGTTTATACTTACCTCTCAAAAGTTTGGCAACCTTTGCGCCAAGACGACCAAGTACCTGGTCTGTAGCATCAACAACAACCCACTCCTTATGTGCGTTAGCCTTGTTGACCGAAATTGTTTTGTAACTTAAAGTATCCACTTTAATTCATTTAAAAAGTTAATAATTCCATCGTTCTTGCGATACCTCCCTGCCAGGTTCTTACGGAACAGAACCTTTCAGGAACCCTCTTCACGCATACCCGACCAATTGGCTAGATTGTATCCTTGGCATACTCAGAGACCTGAAGTACCGTGTGCCCATAGTATGGGCTGATAATAATCGGCTTGCAAAATTACTTCTTTTAAACGGAACAGGCAAGCAAACACAACTTTTTTTCAAAAAAAATAGGTTTTTCTTTGCAGACAATGAAAAAAGCGCTACCTTTGCACTCGCAATTAAACAATTGCCCAGATGGCGGAATCGGTAGACGCGCTGGTCTCAAACACCAGTGGGGCAACCCATCCCGGTTCGATCCCGGGTCTGGGTACTGAAACGGAGAAAGTTGAAAAACTCTCTCCGTTTTCTGTTTCAAAGCCTAAACCGACACCCGCAGTTCAGGTTCACCACAACTCAATAGCAACATATACCTTAATAAATATAATATAGGCTTTAATCATCAAGCATTATGAAGAAACACCTTATTATCATTCTTGCGGCCGCGCTATTATCATCCTGCGCTGGGTTCACAAATATTACAACATCCCAAAATGTTGCTTTGAACCAAGGCAATTTCAAATTCATAAAATCGGTCAGCACAAGCAGCACCGCCTATTATGTCTTGGGGATAGGAGGCCTGACAAAGAAAGCCAATGCCGACATTGTAGAGAAACTGATAGAAGAAGCACAACTGCAACCGAACCAGGCCCTTGCTGATTTTCGCATAAAGACAACGAAGAAAATTTTCTTGGGAATAATTATTGAACGCGAATTGACTGCTTCGGCTTCCGTTGTCGAATTCTGCAATACCGGGGCAAACACATTTTCAGAACCGAAGACACCAAACAGCACTCCATCTTCAGACCAATCGGTACGCGAAGCAAAAATCAAGCGGTTGACAGAAATAAACACATCATTGGCCAATGGAACCGTCAACGACATTGAAACCATTGCTATGGAAATAGACGACATTGAGCAATGGTATAACGAAAACGGATATTACAAACCCACAGAATGGACCGAGGTAGAGAGAGCAAAGGAACTTATCAGGCAAAGAGAACCATCCTCACCCAAACAGTAAACAGCAGTAAACGGCAAAAATTATTGCATTTATACGAAAATCGCTATCTTTGCAACTGAAGAGAGAAAACAAACTTGCGAAAACCGCAGGACAACCACACAAAAAAAACAATCATGGACAAATTGAGAGAGATAATTAAGGACGCACTGCTTTTCTGCGGTGTAAACATAGTGAAATTCCTGTTCCTGTTACCTTTCAACCTATGGCTGAAAGCCGCCACGCGGTTGTCGGAGCAGAGAAAGAACATAACACTCGAGTACAGGGAGGTCGGGGGATTTTGGCCTTTTCTCACCTATGTAAAACGTTTTGCCTTTGACTTCGGGTTCGACGCCGCAATATTCGCGTCATACTTCGCGGGGATTATTTTGGCCGTAATTGCCTGGATAACCTCAATGCTTGGTGCCGAGGACACAATCACCGGCCTGCTCGACGGCAGCGAGATTGCCCTGCTCACGCTCATCCACGGTTATTTTGCACCCATATACATCTCGCTTTTGAGAGACATAATCCAGTTGTTACTGATTCCGTTCCGCAAGTTCCTGAGTTGGGGCTCAAAGCCGGCACAGTACATGGATATGGAGATAAAGAGCAAGAGTACAGAGAACAGATAACAGAGTACAGAGAACAGATAACAGAGTACAGAGAACAGATAACAGAGTACAGAGAACAATACAATTTTCGTGAATAAATAGATGAGTGCGCATAACCGGTTATGCGCACTCATCTATTTATTGACCTGTACTATCTCTTCTTCCTTTTCCCGTAGAGTCTCTTTATCCACAGGTAGTACCCCGTGAGCGGGAGCGTGGCACCTAAAAGTGCAGCCAGGAAGTAGAGTGTCTTTGAAAAGGTCCCACCCCATGAACCTACATGTATGGTGCGCACCCAGCCGGTAGCCTTGCTACGCAGCGCAGCATTGGCATATAGTTCGACGGATGTTATTTCGCCAGTGCTTTCATTAAAACGATACTTGTCGCCGGCACGCTTGTTACCGAAACCTGCGGGCGCCACACTCACCACTCCATTAGAAACAGTGATTGTCTCGAACGACGGGTTCCTGGCAAGTACGTTTTCAAGCGCCTGCTGCCAAGGACGGCATTGCTGTTCTTCACTCGCTTGGATTGTGGCGCCTGTTGCTGCGTCGGCCTGAACAGTGGCGCTTGTTGCTGCGTCGACAAGCGCCACGGCCTCACCTAAAGTTTCGGTTCTTATTGAATCGACCGGAATTACCGGTTCTGCCCTTTGAGCGGCAACTTTTTTCTCCCTTGAGGGTTTGACATCATTCTGCGCCACCTGTTCCCCAAACATTGAATAGAAACCATCCCTGTACCACTCGAAGGACCATGTGAGACCTGTAAGCGCCATGGCAAGGAGCAGCAGGAGCGCATAGAACCCGCCGGTTACATGCAGGTCATGCCAAAAGCGGTTCCAACCTTTGGAGGCAACAACTTTGACACGGTTCTTCAACATCTTGCGGTTACGCGGCCACCATATTACAAGACCGGTGATGAGTATTGTCACAAACGCCAGAGTGCTGGCACCGACAATCATCTTGCCCCAGAAGATACCGCCATCATTGGGACGGGAATCCATGAGCCAACGGTGCAGGCGGCGCATGACATCGAAGAACGGCAGGCGCTCATAGCGACCTTTCACCTCGCCTGTGTACTGGTTTACATAGACCGCTGCGCGGCGGGGTTTCGACAGGTTCACCTTGTATGCCTCGGAGGGGTCAGGTGATACTGAAACGCCAGTAACCTCTACCCCATTGTCGAGCGACTGCTCCACCTTTTCCACGAGCAGTTCCAACGGCAAAGGTTTTTCACCGGGTTCAACGGTCGTCATGCCACGGTTACACAATGCTGTTATCTCCGTCTCAAACACCAGCATGGCACCGGTGAAACATGTCATCGTTATCACAATGCCGAACGGAATCGAGACCCACAAATGGAGTTTACGGAAAAATTTGCTCATATAAGAAGTTGTTTAAATTTCTAATATCCCTTACAGGTTTGTATTGTTAACGCAAAGGTAGAAAAATTTTTCACCAATCTTTTTATCGTGGCAACAATTTGCCTACACCATCGAGCGATGTAACCTCAATAACAGCACCCTTGACTGCTGTTGCCGTAGCAGGGTCTATCCTGTATATGGCCGGATAACCATCTGTTACAGTGACCGGCATATATGCAATGCCGTTCTCAATGTACGGTGCTTTACCGAACGCCGAAAGTGTCTGTGGCAAGCCATCAACAAACCGCAACGAGCCTTTCTCCACATCAAGCACCGCCAGACTGAGCGCCGTTGGCGCCTTGCCGCCAAGAGTAAAAGGAGTATCGTACATCTGCAACAGGAAACTGCTGCCGCCAATGTACCATGAGCGCAGGAATGAACGACCGCCGGAGAGTTCCTCGATGTTCAAATAATAATTGCTGTCAAAATCATCTTCACCCGCTTTGATTCGCACAGCACCGGCAGGAAGAGTTGTCTGCTGACGGTTATCGCTCATGGTCTTTGCATATGATGGAGACAACACATAGATATCGCTGCTCTCTGTGGCCCAAATCATCTGATAATACTGTGACTTGTTGCGACCGCAAGCATAACTTATCTTGTCGGTTGATATTATTTTCTTTCCGGTCAATGAACTGTCATCAAATATTGCGACATGACATTCATTGGGGTACTGGGTCCACTGAAGTTCACCTTTCTTATAGGAACTGCTGTTGCTCCCTCCGTCCTCGGTCTTTACAAGGTCGGGGTACCTGACCCACTTGCCGGCCTCGGCAGCCGCGCCATATTGGCTCAAGCCCATGGGTACTGCTGCAGCAAACAACTGTTCGCCACGCTGCTGAAAACCGGCCAATGTTACAAACTCTCCGTTACCCAGGAAATTCTCGGCAACATACTTTTTGTCGGGAACGCTGGATACATACGTCTCCGCTTCTGTATCAAGATAAGAGACAAGGAACATCTTGGGTATATATCCGTTGGAATCGGCCCAATCGGCAGCGCCATTACCTGTTGAAGTTGTCAATATATATTTGTCATATATCCCGTATGTTGTAAAACGGTTTACAGCATACTCCTTTGGACGCGCCACGACATTGTAGTCATTGCCCATGACAAAAGAACGGGTGAGCCCGGCATTGCCCTGATTATAGGAAAGACCGTACAGGTAATCGGTTCCATGAAACACCCAATATGAGGCCGCGTCTGTCACAAGTCCCTGATTCACCGGAGAGACTGTACCATATTCAAGAGACTCGGTTGTGAGCAGTACCGGAGTGGAGTTGTTTGACATGGTTACAGTAGCGGCTATCACATAGGGGCGTACACCTTCTGCGGGAGGAACCGCAGGATTTTCATCATCATTGGTACAAGAGATGAACGCAGTAGCCGCAAATGCAGCAAGAAAAAGGTTCTTCATAAATACTCTTTTCATAACTTTATTGTTTATTGGTTATACATTTCATTATTCACCCAATCTCACACGCACCTTTGCATAGAACGCCCGACCGGCCTTCTGCAGGCTGAAGTTGTCATAGAGACGCTCATTGGTGAGATTGCGACACTCAAGGGCAATATTATAACGCCCGCCGGCAATACTGTAGGCAAGAGAAACGTTATGCGACAACTGGTCAGGTACCATATAATCGCCCTTGTTGGCACCAATTTTTGCCGAATAGTAACTGAACTCCCGAACAAACTGACCATCATATGTCAAAGTGAGCACATTGCCCTTACCGAAGAGAGAGTGACAATAAAAGTTTGCCTCAAAATCGGCAAAGAGCGATGGCAGGTTAGGCATGTTCTCGCCATAACCAAGGTTCGGCACTGAACTGCCTATTGCAGTCTTCATATTGTCGAGCACCCGCATATCGGTGAAATTACCCTTGAGCGAAAGCCACCTGTCAAGCGTGTAACACAGAGTGATGTTATACCCTTTTGTCTGCACCTTGCCATAGTTTATATAAGTTGCTGCTGCCTTTCCACCGCTGAGGTCTATGATATTGCGCTGTATATAGTCACGCGTATCCCTGAAGACAAGACCACCTTCGGCATATACGCCATGCATGCCGAACTTGCCGCTGTAACTGACATTCAGGTTCACGTTATGGCTATGTTCGGGTTTGAGTCCGATATCACCCATTTCAAGGTCTTCGTCACCGAACATCTCTTCAATCGATGGCAGACGACAAGCCCTCTCATAGGATAATTTTGCCTGCAGAGACGGGAGTATGAAATATGTTCCGGCGACCCCATAACCAAACTCATCCATCGAGCGGGATTCACGGGCATATTTGTCGGCATTGCTTGTTGTAGCCATAGGACCCGACACATTTACATTGTAATATTTCCCGAACAGTGTCACATTCCAAGTATCGGAAGGCATAATACGGTAAGATACACCGGTCACATTCTTGGTTGTGGACTTGTCTATGGGGTCCTGCACCTCTTCGGGAAGCAGCAACGAAGTATTGCTGCGCCTGAATGCATTCAACTGGTAGTGGAGCGTGACAAGATGAGCATGTGACTTACCGGGGCGATAATTGAGAGTTGCAGCAGCACTCAAGTTCCCGTTCACGGAGCGCATGTGTTGCAGCGACTGTTCGCCGGCTGTGTTAAGTGTCTTTGTATCGCCCCGCCAATTGTACTTGCACGATGAGGTATCTACATTCGTTGTCAAATCACGACTGTAACTTGCCGTAACCGACAAATCAAGTCCTTTTAGCAACAAGTCACGCTTGGAGTATTCCAGTGAGGGCATTAGAGAATAACCTTTGCGGTGACGGGCACCATAGACAATCTCCTGACGGACACCTGTCTGCACCTCTTTATACATATTGGAGAATGTAAAACCAAGCACAAGCCTGTCGGCCCATTGTTTGCCTGCAACACCGGCCTTCAGAACCACGGCTTCGTTATGATATGTATCGTGGAAACGCTCGACACTATGAAGTTTCTTCTTCTCAATGCTTCCGGTCGCAAAATCCTCGACAGGCGCATTCACCTTGTAGTTGTTGTCGGAATAGTTCTGGAAAGCATTAACCTCCAGAAGTATGCCGTTTGTAAACACGCGGTTGAAGTTGAATGACGAGCGGTGAGTATTGAAAGAACCGTAGGAGTAGGAAAAATCGGCATTCCATCCTGCACGGCGCTTGCGGGTGACAATATTTACTACCCCTCCCATGGCATCGGTAGAGAACTGCACAGGCACGACACCACGATAAACCTCGACACGTTCGGCAAAGTTCACCGGGATATTGTTGAGACCGAAGAACCTGCCACCCTCCTGAGGCACGCCGTCAATGAACACCTTAACATGCTTGCCGCTGAAACCGTCAAGCATTAGATTCATGTCGGAACCTACGCCACCCGATTCGCGGAGCCTGACGCCGGGAGACTTGGCAATTATATCACTGAGGTTCTTTGTGGAATTGAGATAATCCTCAGTATCGAGTGCTACTACATTATAAGCCGAACGACGGAGACGTGACACACCCGACGCCGATTCTGTGACGACAAGGTCTTCGAGCATTGCTTTGGAGACTTCAAGTTCCACATTGCATTCGAAGGAACGACAACTATCAACTGTTATCTCCTTGCGGAAAGTCTCATAACCCACGGCGGTAACCACGAGGTTATAACGTCCCTCGGGCAAAATGAGTTCATAGGAACCATTCTCGCCGGCATACGTACCATGATTATGACCTTCAATGCCAACCGTAGCATAAGGTACAGAACCTTCATCACGTGCCGTTATCGTCCCATGAAGCCTTACGTCATCGGCTGTTGCCGGGAGAGCAAACAGAACTGAAGACAATATTGATATATAGCGTAGAAATGCAACCATAAAGTAAATTTTTACGGTCACAAAATTACCGCAAGGGCGCCGCCGGCACAATTACAAAAAATAATGAAATAACGGGTAAACACTTAACATAATAGTGTTAACAAGATATTATTATGAAGAACGAGTACAATAGTCATTTAAGACCATTCTGCATAAAAACACAAAGAAAAATGGGAAAGTTTAAACTTTCCCATTTTTCTTTGTGACTCGCTTGGAGTCTCTTTGATGAGAACAGCAACTTTAGGGAAAGTCCACTTAATCAATGTATTACAAGTTTTCTGTTCGTTTTTTTTCTCTATATTTTTACTTGGTTTGCAACTTGGTTTGCACCTTTGTTAGTTGGTTTGCAAGTTTGTTAGACAAAGATAGCAAATTTGGGTAACATATACAAATTCCCACCCACCTTTATAGCGTCTTGGGAGCGAAAATTTTCGCTTTCAAGACGCTTTTTTTTACACTTTTTAAGGTACACAATACAGAAAAATGAGATTTATGCCAAAGGTCTTTTATGATCTTTTTGCCCCCTCTACTTTTGTACTGAACAAACTCACTAACGAACATTTCTAACCCTTATTAAGGTTCACAGTTGTTTAATGTTTTTAAGAACTTTTTACAAAACATTATCAACAAATCTTATGAGGACAAAGAAATTAAGTGCAGAACAGTGTGAATATTTTTCAAAGGTTTTTCCTGTAATGAGCAACACCGAAGTCGCACTGCTTTTGAACGTGAGTGTAACAACTGTAAAGAACTATGCAGATATAATGGAGCTGAAGAAAGACCCGGCATATCTTTCAAGTGTAAGAAAACAAGTATCAATTAAAGGTCATTTAGTACGATGGACATTATCGAGAACAAAACAAAATGGCTCCGCAGTCTCAAGCGTGGAGAAACGAAGGTAGGTCGTTTGGCATCATCAAAAGAGTGTACCACAATGTCAGTCCTTATATATAGGTGGAACATTGACGAGGGGGCAAGCAAAGGCATACGCATATCCGCGTCTTACGATAGGCGCAACTGCCTTGTTACCATTACCGGC
>JAFQUE010000076.1 GCA_017408685.1 Bacteroidaceae bacterium
AGATAATGCTGGCAGTAAATGGTCACGCGAAGCACAGACAAAGTTTGTGCCGCGTGGGTTACGGCAAGACAGCATTATCAATGGATCTCTTTTTCATTACAACCGCAAATATTTTGTCAACCCACACCTTTTTGCTACTGAACCTAAATTGTTGACGGTGTAAATTTGAATTTTTGCAAAGGGAGATAAAGATAATCAGGTTACATATAATTACAATGGTGGCTAAAATTACAGTTTAGCCACCATTGTAATTATATAGGTATTCTATAAATTTCAGTCGTTGTTCATCTCCTTTATGTCGACCTCGTTCTCTTTTGCCTCACCCAGCAGGTGTTTGCTGAAGAAGTCGGCCATCTTCCAGAAAAAGTACTCGTCCTTGGTCTCGAAACCATGCCTGTCACCGGGGAGAATGAGCATTTCAAAGCGCTTGTTTGCGCGGATGAGGGCGTCTACAACGCGCGTGGTGTTTGCGGGGTGAACATTGTTGTCCATGTCACCCGTCACCAACAGCAAATGTCCCTTTAGGCGGCCTGCAAGTTCCTGGTTGGTACTTATGTTGTATGAGAATGTTGTGTCGCACTCGATAACGCCGTCCTTGTTTGTCTTCTCCTTGATGTTCTCCTTTATGCCGTGGTGCTTCTCGCTCCACCAGTTGTTATATATGCGGTTGTCATGGTTGCCGGCGCACGAAACGGCAGCCTTGAAGAAGTCATTGTAGGTGAGTATGGCTGCAGTAGACATGAAACCGCCGCCTGAGTGTCCGTGGATACCAACATTGTTGCCGTCGATGAAACTGTGGCGCGCAATGAGCTGCTGTGCTGCCACTTTCTTGTCGGCGAGGCCATAGTCACGTAGGTTGCCGTAACCGAAGTTATGGTACCACTTCGAGCGGTTGGGGTGTCCGCCGCGGTTACCCACCGTGACAACAATGAATCCCATCTGTGCAAGGCGGTCTATGCGGTTCATGCCGCTCGACCAACTTTCGTTCACAGCCTCGGTCTGCGGGCCGGGGTACACATACTCTATGAGCGGGTAGCACTTTGTGGAGTCAAAGTCGAATGGTTTGTACATTACTCCGTGCAGGTCGGTAATTCCGTCCGCGGCCTTCACTGTGAATCGCTCCGGGAATTTGTAACCCGCAGCAAAGAGTTGTGAGAGGTCGGCGGTTCCAAGTTCAACATTCTTCTTGCCGTTTTTGCGGTATACATAGTTTACCGGTGTAGTGTCCACGCGCGAAGCGGTAACTACAAAAGCCTGGCCGTCCTCGGCTACAGAGTAACTGCTTATGTTCATGTCTGTATCGTCAATCTGCTTCAGACCGCTACCGTCGAAGTTCACGCTGAACAGGTGCATGTAATAGGGGTTTTCATCCTTGTTGTATCCGCAGGCAGTGAAGTAGATTCTTTTTGCCTTCTCGTCTACTGCAACAACATCTTCAACATGGTATGCGCCTTCTGTTATTGCATTCTTTAGTGTACCGTCGGCATTGTAGAGGTAGAGCATTGCCCAGCCTGTTCGCTCCGACCATTGGATGAACTGCTTGCCGCCGTTTACAAGGCGTATTGGCTTGCTCTCAATGCTTGTGTTCATCTCCTCGCGAACAAGTGCCTTGGCGGTGTCGCAGTCGAGCGATACGTAGCATACTTCAATCTTCTTCATGTCGCGGCTTATGCGCTCGAAATAAAAACCGTTGTTGTCGCCAAGCCATATATGCTTGCGTGGCTTTTCATAGCCGGTTGCATGTGTACCCGGTTTGCCGAAGAGTCCCAGGCGCTGTTGCTTGAACTGCGTCACGTCAATCATGCGGCTTGTCTTGTTCTCAAAGTCGAAGAGTTCCATTGTGGTAACCGGTGTCTCTTCGCCGGGCATTTGGTAGCGGTATGTTTCCAAAGTGGGGCGTGGATTGCTCAATGAGTTTATTACCCACATCTTTGAGAGGATTGAATCGGCGCGGTGCGTCATTACAAAGTGACGCGAGTCGGGACTCCAGAGTGCGTACACACGGTAGCGTTTGGTGCTGTCGGGTTTCTCGTCGAGCGAGTGGTGTGCATAGCACCGGTTGGGGCGGCCGTTGAATGTCAGCCGGTGTTCCACTACGGTGGTGTCTTTGTCCCATATACGCAGTTTTTCAAGGTCTTCCATAGACATGTACCACAGGTCGTAGTTCTTCTCGTAGATAGCGAACTTGCCGTCGGGCGAAACACTCGCCCAAGCAGGGTAGTTGGGGTAGAGGTCATCAATCTCGTCCTTTGTGCGTTCAAGGAGTTCGCCGCTTTTCATGTCGTACTCGAAGTAGAAAGTCTTGTTCATCTTCTTTCCCTTGTTCTCCTTGATTTTTGTGCTGTCGTTGCGTTCATGGCGCGGGAGTTCGCGGTCGACCTCCTTCTTTGAAGCAATGTCAAAACGCACATAACGGCCATCGCGTATTCTCCTGTTTATGTTCACGGGCAGGTGTTGTGCGTCATAAGGGTCACCTGTGCGCATGGTTACCTCCTTTGCCAGCCAATCCATGTCCCATAGTTGGCGCTTTGTACCCTTTACGGCGTCTACAACGTAGAAGTTACGTTCTTTGGTGTCGCTCCATGAATAGATGAACTGCTTGCCGTCTTCGAACCACACGGGCTGCACTCTCGTCTGTTTTACCATTCTGCCAATCTTTCTTGGCGAGAAGCGTTCGGCAAGTCCGTAGTTGGGCTTTACCTTGTTGTCATTTTGTGCTTTGGCTTCTGCCGCCACGAACAACAGCGGAAGAGCAAGAAGTAAAAATAGTTTTTTCATTTTGTATATTGTTGGTTTTTATTTTTATTTCCTTGTAGCAGGATGAATGAATAAAAGGATAAGATGTAAGGCTTGCGAAGCCTAATAAACCGGAGTTTACTGAGCGTAAATGAGGATTTATCAGGCTTCGTATAACGCAGCAGATTGCCTTTCATTCATTTATCTTATTCTTCTTTCTTTGTGATATGCAATGTGTCAAGAATCTTCCTGAATCCGCGGCGCTTGCTTATGTCAATTTTGGCTATACCGCCGGTTGATGTCTCCTTGTAAAGGCTCGGCAGGTCATGCCCGGTCTCTTTCATTACCTCGACTATGCGGTCGTAGTCAATTTTGTGCTTGCCGTCGGATAGTGCCGAATATGTGCATGCGTCGAGTGCGCGTGACGCAGCAATGGCGTTACGCTCAATGCAAGGCACCTGTACAAGACCGCAAAGCGGGTCGCAGGTGAGGCCAAGGTGGTGCTCAAGACCCATTTCGGCAGCATATTCTATCTGGTTGATTGTGCCGCCGAACAACTGGCATGCCGCTGCCGCCGCCATTGCACAGGCAACACCAATCTCGCCCTGGCAACCTACATCGGCACCCGATATTGAAGCATGCTCCTTTGCCACGTTGCCGAAGAGACCTGCGGTGGCAAGCGCGCGCAGAATGCGCATGTCGGAACAGTCGTGCGATGTGTGCAGGTGGTAGAGCACAGCGGGCAACACACCGCTCGAACCGCAGGTAGGTGTTGTTACAATAGTGCTTCCGCTGGCATTTTCCTCGCTGGTGGCAAGGGCGTATGCATATACTCTTGCCTTGCTGCTCACTGCCGCGTTATATGATTGCGACTTGTTAAGGTAAACGTTGGCCTTGCGTTGCAGTCCCAGTCCGCCGGGCAATACACCCTCGTTCTCGAGTCCGCGCTTTATTGTGCTCTTCATTGTTTCCCATGCCTCGGAAAGATAATCCCATATTTCGGGCCCTTCGCACTTCTCCACATACTCCCAAAAGGTACAGCCGGTCTCGTCGCACCAGTCCATTATTTCATGTATGGTTGTGAGGGGGTAGATGTCCTCCTCGTTCTTGGTTGTCTCCTCGTTGGCAAGTTCGCCGCCGCCAATGCTGTATATTGTCCATTTGTCAATTACCTTACCGTCTTTAATGCCTTCGAACAGCATACCGTTGGGGTGAAAGGGAAGGAATGTCTCGGGTTTCCATATCAGTTCCACCTTGGCAAGCGGTTCAAGCACGGTTATTATAGCCTTGTCGGTCATGTGTCCTTCGCCTGTTGCAGCAAGGCTGCCGTAAAGTGTTACTCTGTATGTGTCAACGTTTGGACAACGCTCGGCGAATATCTTCGCTGCGCGGTTGGGACCCATTGTGTGGCTGCTCGACGGACCAAGGCCGATTCTGAATAGCGAACGTAGTGATTTCATATTATAGATGTTGTTTTCTTGTCTGTTATTGTGCGAAAATAGCATTTTCATTTGATATAAACTATTTTTTTTGCTCTATGATTGTGCAAATAATTCTAAAAAGACAAATGTGAAAAAATATTTCCATTAACATAAATTATGTATATCAGAACATAATGCTTCGGTCGAAAAACTGCTTTGGCCCCATACAGCTGCGGCATAAGCGCCCCCGGCAGGAATATGACAGTGAGTGTGACGTATGCGCTGTAATGGTCTTGTCTGTCATGCTGAGCAACGCGAAGCATCTCTTCCATATAAAGGTAACGGTTCAGTAGCAAAAAGGTGTGGGTTGACAAAATATTTTCGGTTGTAATGAAAAAGAGATCCATTGATAAAGCTGTCTTGCCGTAACCCACGCGGCACAAACTTTGTCTGTGCTTCGCGTGACCATTTACTGCCAGCATTATCTATACCTGCGGCATTCGTCGCTACGCTCGTCTGATATTCTACGACAGTCATCAACCTTAATTGTTTACTTGTATTCTTCTTCAACTCTTGCTTTCATGTCCTTTTGGGCCCAAAAGGACCAAAAGGACCGG
>JAFQUE010000077.1 GCA_017408685.1 Bacteroidaceae bacterium
GAGAAGAGAGGCGCGCGCCTCTCTTCTCATGTCTATAAAACGTTACATCCGCAGCCAATCGGCAGGGTTCAGTATCTGTTTTTCCTTGCGCAGTTGGAACTGCATTTTGGGAGTTCCTGACTTGGCGTCTATACCCACATCGCCAAGTATGTCACCGGCCTTTACCTTCTCGCCACCGCTGACGCGCATATTTGCAACGTTGCTGTAAACCGATATGTACTCTCCGTGGCGCACAAGCACAAAATGGTAGTTGCCGTCGTTGACAACCGCAGTAACCTTGCCCTCAAAAATACAACGCACCTTTGCGCCGGCACTGCCCTCAAGCACTATACCTTTGTTGTTTATCTGAACATTTCCCTTGCCTTCAATCACATTCTTGGTACCGAACTCGTCCACCACAAGATAAGGACCGGTAATAGGCAAAGGCATTCTTCGCTTGTTCTTCAGGAACGAACCGGACATCTCGGCAACTCCCGCGTCGTCGGCAAAGAGTTCTTCATTCCTGATTCCCGGTTGCTTTGACTTGCCGTTCTTTGCACTCCCCTTCTTGCCGGCCTCCAAGGCGCGTTTCTTGGCAGCACGCTCCTCGGCGAGCACTCTCTCAATCTCAGCGTCGATACGTTTGTTCAACCTGTTGAGGTCCTTTTGTTTCCTGTTGATTTCGGCCTGCACCTTGCCCGACTGTTTCTTAAGTTTGGCAAGAATACCCCTCTGCTTTTTTTCAAGAACCTGCAACTCTGCGCTCACGCTCTCCTGTTCTTTCAATGACTCGCTTTTTGCCGCATGAGCCTCTTCAAGTTCCTTTTTCTTGCCGGCAAGTATCTCTATCTGGTTCATCAGGCTCTTTGCAAGGCGGTCCTGAGCGCCCATATACTCGTTTGTATAACGGTAACGGCGCAGAAGGGTGTAGAAATCCTCGGAGGAGAGGAGGAAATTGAGCCTGTTATTGGCCTTACTGTACTTACGGGCACGGCGAAGCGCCTCGGCATACTCCTTGCGTGACTGCCCTACACGTTCCTCCTGGAGTTTTATATCAGAATCCAACTGTTTTATCTCACGGTCAATGCCTTTTACCTCGTCCTTGAGAAGGGCAACGAGTGTTTTCTGTTGCTTCATTTGCGCTTCTACAACCCCAAGATTACGGAGTTGGCTGTTTACATCCTCTTGCGTGGAGAGAAGTATCTTCTTTTGCTGTTCTATCTCATTGCGCAAGGTTGTGGCCTGATTGCGCATTTTCTTTATCGATGAGTTCTGTGACAAAGCAGCACAGAAAGGAAGTGCCGCAAGAAGAGTGAGGAAGAGTATCTTTTTTATTGTGTGTCCTATCATAGTTCTTTACATTGCTGTATATGTTTATTACTCAGGACTGCCATCCATTGAGCCAAAAATGGTTTCAAGACTCACCCTTTCATAAGCCTTGGAAACCCTGCGTGGAGAGAATTTGAACTCCTTGCTGCTTGGATTGTTCATTTCAAGGGTAAGGGCGGCCGACGAACCGTTGCCGCTGAATGAGAGTTCCACGTATTTCGGGAAAGGCATCCCCTCAAAGTCGGCGAAATCCGAATAACTGCACACGACACTGCCGCCATTGTCATATCGTCCCTCGCTCTTCACAAGGTTTCCTGTGCGGCTGTCAATGTAGAAGCGGTAGACAACAGGTGCCTGAGCAGCGGTAGTCACAGTCACGAAACTGCCTTCCCGGGCAATCTCCATTCCCGCAAGCGCTGTTGCAAAAGGTGTACCGTCGGGGGAGAACATGCTGTTGAGCATCACTGCCTCAAGGATATTGTAACCGGTCCCTGAAGCGGCAAAAAAGGGTACCGCATTATAGGCGTCCTCGGCATAAATCTTGTCTATCTTGTACAGGAACTTCACAGTATGCGGCAGGAATTCGAAACAGGCAGCCTCCATAATCCCCATTGCTGTGGCGCTTATCTGCACGCCTTCACTCCTTTTTAAACGGAGTTTGCCTTTTGCCGTCACCCCATCGGCACCTATTACAGCATTCATCTTCAACGTAGCAGTGAGGTACTCGACATCACGGTTTGCCGAAGGCAGAACTGCTACAGATTCCGCTGTAGGCTTGGCAAGTATGGTCGCAGGCAACAGAAGTTTCCTTGATGAGCAACCTGTGAGCATGATTGCAAGCACAAGAAGCGACAATATACTATAGACCTTTCTCATGGGGAGTAATATTTGCGCTTCTTAATCTTCTTTTTGAGTACCTTTGAGGTATCCCCAAGTTCGCGGGCCTTTTCCCAGCACTGCACCGCACGGTTGATATCGCCGCATTTGGCATAGATATCGCCACAATGGTGATACTCCACCGCACTCTTGTCGCTGTCGAGTTGCAACAGTTTGTCGGCATAGGCTTTCGCCTCCTCATATCTCTCAAGGCAGAAGAGCAACCATGCATATGTGTCGACATATGTGGCATTATCGGGTTCGGCTTTTATGGTCTTCTCACTCATGGCCAAGGCGCGTTCCAGTTCCCGCCCTTCGAGAGCCAGATAATAGGCATAGTTGTTGAGTACATTAATTTCCGAGGGATTATATATGAGCGCAGAGTCATATGCCTCGGTACACTTGTCTATCAATCCCAGTTCATGATACACATCGCCCAGCACAGAGAACGACCTTGCCGTAACATCAGACGAACTCTCGCTGCTCCTGCGCGACAGCCCGAGTTCAAGAACTTCGGCCGTTTCCTTGTTCTTGTCGAGGAGAGAAAGGGCAACTCCCTTGTAGTAGTATAGTTCGAGCATGTCAGGAATGTAGAGAATCGCATTGTCGCTGCACTGTATAACACTTTCATAATCGTTGCGCTCGATGGCAAAAAGAAGTTGCTGGAGCAATGCCGAGCGATTATCGGGTTCAAGGGAGAGAATTGTATCGAGCAGGGGGATGACCTTGTCGGGCGAGGCCTTGCGGTAGAGAAGATACTGCACATAGAGGTCGGCAATCTCTACCTGGTCGAAAGGCAGGGCAAGCATCTCTTCAAAGAAGAGCGGAACGTATGTGGAGTCCCTGCTGTCCTTGTACCTGACATAATCGAGCAGCATTGAAATGCGCTGTTCCACCTCAAGTTTTTCGTTCTTGAGCAGGCGTTCCATGGCGTCACAATAAAGGGAGTCCCTGTCGCTCATAAGATAGATATTGCTGAGCGAGGAGAGCGAACTGATGTCGGCAGAGTCCTTCCCGACCACAGCCAGATATATCTGTTCAGAGCGTGTGAAATCGCCGAACATTGAGTATATGTCGCCTAAAAAAGCCTGGTGCTGCAGATTATCGGGATTTTCCGCTATCATCTCCCTTACTGCGGCAATGGCACGCGCACTGTCCTGCAACATCACCAGTTGCTTTACCTTGTGCAAGGATATTACATCGTTCTTTCCTTCGGCTTTCTCAAGTTTTTCAAGTACAGCAACGGCCTTTTCGAACTCCTTTTCTTCGCTGTAAAGGGTATAAAGAGACATGTATATCCCGCTCTTGGGACCGCCGTGCTCCAACATCTGTTCATACAGGGCAATTGCCGATTTCTTGTCGTTTGTCCTGTAATAGTACTCGACAAGTGCCTCGCAATACTTCATGTTCTCCGGTTCTTCCTCCACAATATCCTCAAGCATTAGATGTGCCAAGGAGTCGTTGCCCAAGAACTGGTAAAAAGCTGAAAGGTCATACTTGACCGCCGATGATTCGGGTGCCAAAAGACGGCAATGCTCAAGCAACGAGAAACTTGCGTCGAGACTGTCCTGCTCGAGCATGGAGATTGCCTGCAGATAGTAATACTCGACGGCACGTTCACGCGCCGCGCTGTCAACAGCATGCTGTGCCAATGCCATAAAGGGGACATAGCACAACAGAAACAGCATTATGTATACGGCACGTCTCATAACCTGTAGCATTATACGCCTGTGTGACCGAAACCGCCTGCACCACGTTCGGTGCTGGAGAGGACCTCGACCTCACACCACTCCACCTGCTCATGGCGCGCAATAACCATCTGTGCAATACGTTCGCCATCGGCAATGATAAAGGGTTCGTTGGAGAGGTTTACCAGAATGACACATATCTCGCCACGGTAATCGGCGTCGACCGTGCCCGGGGAATTGAGTACTGTAATGCCCTTTTTGATTGCAAGGCCGCTACGCGGACGCACCTGGGCCTCAAAACCTGCCGGAAGTGCAATGAAAAGGCCTGTGGGAACAAGGACACGCTGCAAGGGCTGCAACTCAATGGGGCTGTCAATATTGGCCCTGAGGTCCATTCCTGCTGAAAGGCATGTCGCATACGACGGCAACTGATGTTTCGATTTGTTTATTATCTCTACTTTCATGGTTCTGCTATTATAAAAGAACTCCGGAAAAACAGAATTGTTCCCGGAGTCTATGTTATCATTCATTTATCGTCACGCGGGATGTAGAACACCTTGTTTGCACCGGAAGTTATCTTCACGGCTTCGGGGTTCTCCTTTGCAAAGGATTCGATGTAGCGCATTCTCTTGTCGCTGCGCAGTTCGTCGACAGCAATGAGCAGGCCGGTCTCTTCAACATTCCCAAAATCATGGTTAACGGCTGTACCGAAAATCTTCATTGTAGGCGACAGGCCCATATATGCATTTATCATTGGGGGGATTGCAAGCCCAAACTTATGCACTTCCTGTTTAAGTGTACGGTAATCCTCGTTGAAGGTATCCTTGTTGAAGATTGCAGAGAGTTCCTCCTCGCTTGTCTCCAAACGCACAGGTGTTACCGGGTATACGAGGGTATCTTTGTCGGGGAAATGTTTCTTGAGGAAATGGAGTATCATGTCACGTGCCCTTGTGAGATACGAAGGATACATCGTCACCTTGCCGAAAAGATACTTCACATCGGGTATCACAAGCGTAAGGGCACCAAGACCGTCCCACAGGTTGTCAAGCGCAAAAAGACTCTTTGCACCCATACGGGTCGACTGGTACTCGAGCGACACGAAAGCACGGCCTAACTCAACGGTGTAGGGAAGCACATCTTTTATGAACTTTTCCGAGAAATCGAACATGCCGTGCGCTGTTGCCATACGGGGTTCACCGTTTTCCTCAATCTTCACCTCCTTACCCCAAAGGTAGCGATAACCGCCTACAATGTCATCACAATCGGGATTCCACACAATGAGTTGCTTGTAAGGAACATCCATCGTGTCAAACTCGTCGATGTCAAGCGGTTTACCTGTTCCGCCGCCGGCGGCCCTGAAGGCGATTTCGCGCAGACGGCCTATTTCGCGCATGAGGTTCGGGGCTTCGGTTGCGGTAAATATATAAATCTCGTTGTTGCTCTTCTGGGTAAACCTGAGACGTCTCACGGTTGCAAGTTCAGCCCTCAACAGTTCCTTAGGAACAGGAGCAATAATCTCTTCCATATGATATTTGCGTGTGTGTTATAATGTATATACAATCTCCTTGACATGCTGCGCCCACTCGGTAGGCGTCTTGCTTTTATCGAATGTTTGCCAAGGAATAGGTTTTCCTATTGTTACCTTGAACTTCTTGTCCCTGTTCTTGAACATCTCGTCGCTCAGGTAAAGCATGGCAATATTGAACTTGATTCCCAACATCTTGTTTATATTTGCAAGACGGTAGAAGAACTTCGAGTTCTCGCCCTCGAAATGTATGGGAACTATATCGCGCCGGGATTGGACACTCTTGGTAACAAAGGTTTTCTTCCAATCGATGTCACGAATAATGCCTTTGCGCTTGCGTGAACAGAGCCCGGCAGGGAACATTACGATATGATTATCGCTGTCAAAGGCGGCATTTACCTGCTGGGGGAAATTACGCGCTTGCTTGCCAGTCTTGTTGATGGGAACCCAGAATTCCGCAAGGTGCGGAATATTCATGAGGAGGTCATTGACAAGAAACTTTATTTTTCCTTTATAGTGAGGACCAAGTATGTAGGCAAGTCCGAGACCATCCTGAGCGCCCAGAGGGTGATTGCTCACGAAAGTACAGAGACGGTCTTTAGGAAGGTTCTCCAAACCATTTACCTCAAATGTATTGTTGAAGTATTCCATAAATGCATTGACAAAGTCAATGCCGCGTTTGTCGTGATATTTACGTAAGACTTCGTTGACCTCGTCCTGGTGCACAATTTTCTTGAGATAAGAGACAAGGAAGCGCGGCACATAACGTGCTTTGTCACCAGCCTTTGCAGCCAGAATCTTCTCAACATCTATTTGCAATATTCCATCCATCGTGCTGCTGTGTGTTGTATTTGACGCAAAATTAAATTTAAAATATCACAAAAACAAGATATTTTATGAATATATATTGCCTGTCTACAGGCAATTTCAGGCACTTCGTATATGGCATACAAATGACATAGCGGGGGCGCCGACGCCCCCGCTATGTTTCAAACGGATATATATACCCTATCTGTTCCGACGGTTATTCAACCGCGTCATCAGAGAAATCAAGCACAACCTTCTTGCTTGCCTGCATACGCTCGTAATCCTCTTTTGAGCCTACGACAATCTTGTTGAAGTCGCGCTGACCTGTACCGGCAGGGATGAGGTGACCGCAGATAACGTTCTCCTTCATACCGAGCAGGTTGTCGCTCTTCATGTTGATTGCAGCCTCGTTGAGGACCTTTGTTGTCTCCTGGAACGACGCAGCCGACATGAAGCTCTGTGTCTGCAAAGCGGCGCGTGTGATACCCTGCAGAATCTGTGTAGATGTTGCAGGCTGTGCATCACGGGCTTCTACCGGTTTGAGGTCACGACGCTTGAGAGTACTGTTCTCGTCGCGGAGTTTACGTGCAGTGATAATCTGACCGGGTTTGAAGTTCTCCGAGTCACCTGCGTCAACAACAACCTTCTTGCCCCAAATGCGGTCATTCTCCTCCTGGAACTGGAGTTTGTCGACAATCTGCTGCTCAAGGAAGCGGGTATCACCCGGTTCGTTTATCTGTACCTTGCGCATCATCTGACGTACGATAATCTCAAAGTGCTTGTCGTTGATTTTAACACCCTGTGAACGGTAAACGTCCTGAGCCTCGTTAACAATGTACTCCTGTACAGCGGTAGGTCCCTTGATAGCAAGGATATCCGATGGAGTTACAGCACCGTCGGAAAGCGGTGTTCCGGCACGTACATAGTCACCATCCTGAACAAGAATCTGTTTTGAGAGGGCAACAAGGTATTTCTTGACGTCACCGACCTTTGATGTAACGATAATTTCACGGTTACCGCGCTTTACCTTACCCATTGTAATCTCACCGTCAATTTCAGAAACGACTGCGGGGTTAGACGGGTTACGTGCCTCGAAGAGTTCTGTTACACGTGGGAGACCACCGGTGATATCACCTGCGCTACCGAATACACGTGGAATCTTCACAATCACATCACCGGCTTTGAGGACATCGCCATCCTCTACAACCACGTGACCGCCTACCGGCAAGTTGTAGTTGTGCAGCGAGTTGCCGTTCTCGTCATTGATGTGCACGGTAGGAATCTTGTTCTTATCCTTTGACTCAATGATGACAATCTCGTGCAGACCTGTACTTTCGTCGGTCTCAACCTTATATGTGATGTTCTCTACTACAGACTCGAATTCAACCTTACCTGCAACCTCGGTTACGATTACGGCGTTGAATGGGTCCCAAGAAGCGATTACCTTGCCCTTTTCCACGAGTTCGTCCTCGCTTGCATAGAGTTTTGAACCGTAAGGTATGTTGTGTGAAGAGAGTACAATGCCTGTATTCACATCAACGAAACGCACCTCGCTCAAGCGGCTTACAACAATCTTCACCGGTGTGCCGTCGGGTTCCACAGTGTCAACAGTACGCAACTCCTCGAACTTGAGGCGTGAAGCATGCTTTGCACGGATAGTAGCGTCGGCAGCGATGTTGGCTGCAGTACCACCGGCGTGGAATGTACGGAGAGTAAGCTGTGTACCCGGCTCGCCGATTGACTGCGCTGCAATGACACCTACAGCCTCGCCCTTCTCGACCATGCGGCTTGTAGCAAGGTTGCGACCGTAGCACTTAGCGCAGACACCATGCTTGGACTCGCAGGTGAGCACTGAGCGGATTTCAACACTCTCGATAGGTGATTTCTCTATCTCATCGGCAATGGCCTCGGTAATGAGTTCGCCCGAAGCAACGAGAATCTTGCCTGTTGTAGGATGGATTACATCGTGTACCGATACACGGCCCATAATGCGCTCACCCAAGGTAGCGACAACCTCGTCGCCATTCTTGAGGGCTGTACAAACTAGACCACGCAATGTACCGCAATCCTCCTCGTTGATGATTACGTCGTGTGAAACGTCAACAAGACGACGTGTAAGATAACCGGCGTCGGCTGTCTTCAATGCGGTATCGGCAAGACCCTTACGCGCACCGTGAGAAGAGATGAAGTACTCGAGCACCGAAAGACCCTCCTTGAAGTTCGAAAGAATAGGGTTCTCGATAATCTGTGCACCTTCTGAACCGGCCTTCTGCGGTTTGGCCATAAGACCACGCATACCCGAGAGCTGACGAATCTGGTCCTTTGAACCACGGGCACCGGAATCAAGCATCATGAACACAGAGTTGAAGCCCTGGTCATCGGCAGAGATGGTCTTCATGAGCACATTAGCCAAGTCAGCATTTACGTGTGTCCACTCATCGACAACCTTGTTGTAACGCTCCTTGTCGGTAATGAGACCGAGGTTATACTCTGCAAGAATCTCCTCGACCTTCTCGTTACCCTTGCGAACAAGTTCCTCTTTCTCCTTAGGAATGATGACATCATCGAGGTTGAATGAAAGACCGCCCTTGAATGCCATATAATAACCGAGGTTTTTGATACCGTCGAGGAATTCTGCCGAACGGGCAACACCCACGCGCTTGATTACTTCGGTAATGATGTCGCGGAGAGATTTCTTTGAAATGATTGTATTTATAAAGCCCATCTCGCGTGGAACAATCTGGTTGACGATGATACGTCCTACAGATGTCTCGCGGAGGACCTGGATATACTCGCCATTCTCGTCACGGTCCTCAACCATTACCTTTACAGGTGCATGAACCTCTACGCGACCCTGGTTGTAGGCAATCATAGCCTCTTCGGGACCATAGAATGTCATGCCTGACCCCTTGGCGCCCTCGCGCAACTTGGTAATGTAGTAAAGACCAAGTACCATATCCTGTGAAGGAACGGTGATAGGCGCACCATTTGACGGGTTCAGAATATTGTGTGACTGGAGCATCAGCATTTGAGCCTCAAGAATAGCCTCGTTGCTCAGCGGCAAGTGTACAGCCATCTGGTCACCGTCGAAGTCGGCGTTGAACGCGGTACATGCAAGCGGGTGCAACTGGATTGCCTTACCCTCAATCATCTTTGGCTGGAATGCCTGGATACCGAGACGGTGAAGTGTCGGGGCACGGTTCAAAAGAACGGGGTGACCCTTCATAACATGCTCGAGTATGTCCCAGATGATTGGTTCGCGACGGTCAACAATCTTCTTGGCCGACTTTACAGTCTTCACAATGCCACGCTCGATAAGTTTGCGGATGATGAACGGTTTGTATAGTTCGGCAGCCATGAGTTTGGGCAGACCGCACTCACCCATTTTGAGTTCCGGACCGACAACAATAACCGAACGGGCCGAGTAGTCGACACGCTTACCCAAAAGGTTCTGACGGAAACGTCCCTGCTTACCTTTGAGACTGTCTGAAAGTGACTTCAAAGGACGGTTAGCGTCGGACTTCAGGGCGCTTGCCTTGCGTGAGTTGTCGAACAATGAGTCGACAGCCTCCTGCAACATACGCTTCTCGTTACGCAGAATAACCTCTGGAGCCTTAATCTCAATGAGTTTCTTCAAACGGTTGTTACGTATGATTACACGGCGGTAGAGGTCGTTGAGGTCCGATGTTGCGAAACGGCCGCCATCGAGCGGAACCAATGGACGCAACTCAGGAGGTGTCACGGGAATGACATTCATAATCATCCACTCGGGACGGTTGTTGCCGTTTGAGGCAGCCATAGAGGAGCGGAATGACTCTACAACCTGAAGACGCTTGAGAGCCTCGTTCTTGCGCTGCTGCGACATGTCGGTGTTCGCACGGTTACGGAGTTCGTACGAGAGCGAATCGAGGTCAATGCGCGCAAGAAGGTCCTGTATAGCCTCGGCACCCATCTTGGCGATGAACTTGTTGGGGTCGCTGTCATCGAGATACTCGTTACCTTGAGGAAGGTTGTCCATTATTGTAATGTACTCGTCCTCTGTAAGCAACTGCATTGTCTCGACACCGTCAAGGACATTCTCCTTACCGGGGATGTCCTGACGAGGTTCGTCACCCTTACGGGCCATTACACCCGGCTGGATAACGATATATTTCTCATAGTAGATTACCGCATCGAGCATCTTTGTAGGAAGACCGAGCAGATAACCTATCTTGTTGGGCAATGAACGGAAGTACCATATGTGGGCAACGGGAACAACAAGCTGAATGTGACCCATGCGCTCACGACGTACCTTCTTCTCTGTTACCATAACGCCGCAACGGTCGCAGACGATACCTTTATAACGTATACGCTTGTACTTACCGCAGTGGCACTCATAATCCTTTACCGGACCAAAGATTCGCTCGCAGAACAATCCGTCACGCTCGGGCTTATAGGTACGGTAGTTGATTGTTTCGGGTTTCAACACCTCTCCACATGAATTACCGAGAATCTCCTGCGGTGAAGCAAGGCCGATGGTAATCTTCGAGAAATTATTCTTTGTCTTAGTTTCTTTTCTAAAAGCCATAGTTTTATATTGACAAACGTGATGGATTAATTATTCAAATGAAATGCTCAAGCCAAGACCGCGCAACTCGTGCAGCAATACGTTGAGCGACTCAGGTATGCTTGGAGTAGGCATTGGATCGCCCTTGACAATAGCCTCGTATGCCTTTGAACGGCCTGCAACGTCATCGGACTTGATTGTCAGAATCTCCTGCAGGATGTGTGCGGCACCGAATGCCTCAAGAGCCCAAACCTCCATCTCTCCGAAACGCTGTCCACCGAACTGCGCCTTACCGCCGAGCGGCTGCTGGGTGATGAGAGAGTAAGGACCTATTGAACGCGCGTGCATCTTGTCCTCGACCATGTGACCGAGTTTGAGCATGTAACTGACACCCACTGTCGCCGGTTGGTCGAAACGCTCGCCTGTACCGCCGTCATAGAGGTATGTCTTGCCGAAGCGGGGAATACCGGCCTTGTCGGTCCACTCGCAAAGGTCATCGAGTTTTGCACCGTCAAAGATTGGAGTAGCGAACTTCACGCCCAGTTCCTTACCTGCACGACCGAGTACGGTCTCGAAAATCTGACCGATGTTCATACGTGAAGGCACACCCAGCGGGTTAAGGATTATATCTACCGGAGTACCATCCTCAAGGAACGGCATATCCTCCTGACGTACAACGCGTGACACGATACCCTTGTTACCGTGGCGACCCGCCATCTTGTCACCCACACCAATTTTGCGTTTCTTGGCAATGTATACCTTGGCCATCTTCATTGTACCTGAAGGAAGTTCGTCACCTATTGTGAGCGCAAACTTCTCACGCTTGACTTCGGCATCGAGTTCCTTGTACTTGTGGATGAAGTTGATGATGAGCGCACGGATAAGGTCGTTGGTATGAGCGTCGACTGTCCACTTGCTCAACTGTACCGATGTGTAGTCAAGAGCGTCGAGTTCGGGACGTGTAAACTTGGCACCCTTGGCAATTACCTCAGTACCCATGAAGTCCTTGACGCCCTGTGATACACGGCCGTTAACAAGTTTCAAGAGTTTGTCGACAAGAATTGCCTTGAGGTCATCTACCTTCTTCTGGAACTCGTCGTCAATCTTCGGCAACTTAGCCTTGTCGGCCATCTTTGCCGAACGTGTCTTCTCGGCACGCTGGAAGAGACGGCGGTCTATCACGACACCCTGGAGTGAAGGTGAAGCCTTCAATGAAGCGTCTTTCACATCACCGGCCTTGTCGCCGAAGATGGCACGGAGCAGTTTCTCCTCGGGTGTGGGGTCAGACTCACCCTTAGGTGTAATCTTACCTATAATGATGTCACCGGGTTTAACATAAGCACCTACACGGATGATACCGTTCTTGTCAAGGTCCTTTGTAGCGTCCTCGCTGACATTAGGTATATCGTATGTGAACTCCTCCATACCGCGCTTTGTCTCGCGAACCTCAAGAGAGAGTTCGTCGACATGCACCGATGTGAGGATATCCTCGCGTACGACCTTCTCGTTGAGCACAATGGCGTCCTCGTAGTTGTAACCCTTCCAGGGCATGTAAGCCACAAGGAGGTTCTTACCCAATGCAAGTTCGCCTGCCTGGGTAGAGTAACCCTCGGTGAGGATGTCGCCGGCTTTTACCTTCTGACCCTTGTCGCAGATTGGACGGAGGTCAATGGTCATATTCTGGTTTGTACGACGGAACTTGGGAATGATGTATTCCTTTGAAGCGGGTTCGAAACTTACGAACTCCTCCTCTTCGGTACGGTCGTACTTGATAACAATTCTTGAAGCGTCAACAAACTCCACAACACCGTCGCCCTCGGCAACAATCTGTGTACGTGAGTCCTCGACAAGCTGCTTCTCGAAACCGGTACCCACGATAGGAGCCTCGGTAGTCAACAATGGAACTGCCTGGCGCATCATGTTAGAACCCATGAGGGCACGGTTGGCGTCATCGTGCTCAAGGAACGGAATGAGTGAAGCCGCAATAGAAGCAATCTGCTGCGGAGAAACGTCCATGAGTTCAACTCTGCCCGGTTCAACTACAGGATAGTCGGCATCCTGACGTGTCTTTACCTTCTTGAGGATGAAGTTACCCTCTGCGTCGAGCGGAGCATTACCCTGAGCAATAATCTTGCCTTCTTCCTCCTCGGCTGTGTAGTATACTACATGGTCGTTATTGATGTCAACCTTGCTGTCGGCAACAGGACGGTATGGAGTAACGATGAAACCGAGTTCGTTTATCTTTGCATATATACACAAAGAGGAGATAAGACCAATGTTCGGACCTTCAGGTGTCTCGATAGGACAGAGACGACCATAGTGAGTGTAGTGTACGTCACGTACCTCGAAACCGGCACGTTCACGTGAAAGACCGCCGGGACCGAGAGCCGAAAGACGACGCTTGTGTGTAATTTCGGCCAACGGGTTTGTCTGGTCCATGAACTGTGACAGCGCGTTGGTGCCGAAGAATGTATTGATGACAGCTGAAACTGTCTTTGCATTGATGAGGTCTGTTGGTGTGAACACCTCGTTGTCGCGCACGTTCATTCTCTCGCGGATGGTACGCGCCATACGCGCAAGACCTATCGCGAACTGGTTGCTGAGCTGTTCGCCCACAGTGCGTACACGACGGTTGCTCAAGTGGTCAATGTCATCGACAGTTGCCATTGAGTTAACAAGACCTATAAGATATTTGATAATCTCTATGATGTCCTCCTTTGTCAATACCCTGACATCCATGTCGGTAGAAAGACCCAACTTGCGGTTGATACGGTAACGGCCAACATCGCCCAGGTCATAACGTTTGTCAGAGAAGAAGAGGTTGTTGATTACTTCGCGTGCACTTGCGTCATCGGCAGGTTCTGCGTTACGCAAGAGACGGAAAATGCAGTTTACAGCCTCTTTCTCGGAGTTGCTTGTATCCTTGTCAAGAGTGTTGAAGATAAGAGAATAATCAACCGAGTCGGCACCGTCATTCTCCTTGTGGAGAAGGATAGTCTCGACACCGCTGTCCAGAATGCGGTCAACCAATTCCTGGTCAAGTATTGACTCTCTCTCAACTACAACCTCGCTGCGCTCGATAGACACAACCTCACCGGTATCGGCATCGACATAGTCCTCCTGACGTGTCTTTACCACGTGTCCCGCCATCTTGCGGCCGAGCACCTTCTTCATGCTTGCCTTTGAAACCTTGTACTCTTCGGCCAAGTCGAATATCTCAAGGATATCCTTGTCGGTCTCGAAACCAATGGCACGGAGCAGGGTTGTCACCGGCAACTTCTTCTTGCGGTCGATGTATGCATACATGACATTGTTGATGTCAGTAGCAAACTCAATCCAAGAACCCTTGAACGGGATTATACGTGCTGAATAAAGCGGTGTACCGTTAGCGTGTACGCTCTGTCCGAAGAACACGCCCGGTGAACGGTGCAACTGTGAAACCACAACGCGCTCAGCACCATTGATAATGAATGTACCCTGCTTGGTCATGTAAGGGATAGGCCCAAGGAACACATCCTGGATGACCGTATCGAAATCCTCATGGTCAGGATCGGTACAATAAAGTTTCAACTTTGCCTTTAGGGGAACACTGTATGTCAAGCCGCGCTCCAAGCATTCGGTTATTGAATAACGGGGCGGGTCTATGTAGTAATCCAGAAACTCCAGCACGAAGTTGTTTCTCGTGTCTGTAATAGGGAAGTTCTCTGCGAAAACCTTATAAAGGCCATCATTGACTCTCTTTTCAGGTGGAGTATCCAGTTGCAGGAAGTCCTCAAAAGACTTCAATTGTACTTCCAAAAAGTCCGGGCATGGCATTGGATCTTTTATAGAAGCAAAGTTAATTCTTTGATTATCAGTTTTTAACGACATTGTGGCATAATGTTTTAGAACTTACTTTTCTCTTTACGCACAAAAGGTTAAGAACCCACTTTGGGGGTTCTTAACCATTATACCCTTGTGCAGGGCTTGAGTGGGCTTACTTAATCTCAACCTCAGCACCAGACTCCTCGATAGTCTTCTTCAAAGACTCAGCCTCTGCTTTAGGAAGACCCTCCTTCAGCACGCTAGGAGCAGCATCAACAAGGTCCTTAGCCTCCTTCAAACCGAGACCACAAGCCTCCTTAACAGCCTTAACGGCTGCGAGCTTCTGAGCACCAGCGCTCTTCAAAACTACGTCGAACGCAGTCTTCTCCTCAGCAGCAGCAGCAGCGCCACCGGCAGCAGGAGCAGCAACAGCAACAGCTGCAGCAGCGGGTTCGATACCATATTCTTCTTTAAGGATTGTTGCAAGTTCGTTAACGTCTTTTACTGTAAGGTTAACCAATTCTTCTGCAAGAGCTTTCAAATCTGCCATTTTCGTATAAATTTAAATTGTTTTTACTAA
>JAFQUE010000078.1 GCA_017408685.1 Bacteroidaceae bacterium
AACAAAGCGCAAAATGACTGTTTTTGCAGTGCCGGGCGCTTTGGTTCTTTAGATAAGATACTTGCACTCGTTGCAAAACGTTTAAGCAAGCTTAGCGTTTCACTCGTTTAATCGTATCTTTCACGCGATGAAAGAACATGATAGAACGACTACAAAAAGAATACAAGATAACAGGTTAAGGGTAAGTTTGTTGAAGAATACAAAAATTCTCATTCCTGTTCATATACTATCTCAAGAAGTATACCCCTAATTTTTACTGGTGAGCCGAAATACCTCTTAAGATGACGTGAGTCCGATATAAACTCAACCAAATCGCGAAATTGTCATCCCGACAGAGCTAAGCGACGAGGGATCTCGAAATATCGTGAAATAAGAGATCTCTCACATTGACTTTAGCCCCTTCGGGCGTCGACCGTTGGTTCGTTCGAGATGACAAGTACGCTAAATTACAGTATTAATTGTTATTTCGAACTCACGTTAACTATATCGATAGATTTCTCGTCGCTTCTCGGGATGGAGACGGAACGCAGAATTGCCTCTGTCATTTCGATGGAGCGGAAACAGGTCATGCCTAAGAGGGCTATTTGAGCAACATCTCCACCTCCTTGAAGGCATAGCGCGAAAGCGTTCCGCAGCTGTGGCGCAGCAAAAGGTGCCCGGTTGGTTCAACACCCTCCATAACAGCCTCAAAAGCATTGCCGTTGCTATTGACAAACTTGCGTTGCTCGCCAAGGCCCAACAACAAAGCCTTGTAATCGGCAGCAATAGCACTCTTGCAGCCCCAACGCATTTCGGAATAATAGTGACTGAAATTGCAAAGCACATCGCGCAGCACATCTTCAACAGAAATATCCCTACCCAAGAGCATTTTCATTGAAACAGGCACACGGTCCATAGGTGGGAACTCCGTCTGGTTCACATTCAGTCCAATCCCTATTATAGCCTGCTCCACAAACGCTCCGGAATAATCCACTTCCACGAGAATACCTGCCAGTTTTCCACTACCGACATATATGTCATTAGGCCACTTGAACTTTGTATCAATGCCATAACACTTCATTGCGTCATGCAGGGAAACAGCAACTGCCTGCGAAAGCAGGAACTGCTCTTTAGTCTCAAGGGAATTTCCCGGGCGCACAAGAATGCTCATCAACAGGTTGCACCCGCTCTGCGACTGCCACACATTGCCACGCTGCCCACGCCCCGCCGTCTGTTGCCTTGCCGTGACAGCAACGAAATCTTCGCCGCAACGCTCACGCCATAAGCCCACAGCCTCATCACGCACATAACGGTTGGTGGAGTCCACCACATCAAGATGCTTAACGGTAATGCTATAATCCATACTTCACACGTATTTTCTTTGGCAGTTTCTTTATTACCTCCTCATAGGAATGGTCAACAAGTCTGCAGAACAGTTCATCATTAAGCGCCGCTATATCCAGTTGGTTCCAGTAACGCTTGTTCATGTGCCATGCAGGCACTATCTGCGGGTACTTGTCACGCAGTTCAATGGCATAGTCTGCGTCACACTTCACGCAGAACCACTTTGTGTTCTCAAGGTCGCATATTGCAAAAATCTTGTTCTCGACCCTGAATGCAAGCGTTGTCTCATCGAACGGAAAATCTTCCGTTGCATTCTCCTTACTCAAACAATATAAACGCGCGTCTTCAATATTCATAACCTACCATGTTGGAGAGAAGGCGTCCTCAATGTGTTCAATCCTGTATGGTTCACATCGGCCTATCACTGTTATTATATCAAATCGGAATTTCAAATCAATCTTGTAGCGGAGGATGTAAGCCTGTGCCGCCGAAATAAGAAGCCTTATCTTCCTGTCGGTGACAGCCTCCTCGGCATTGCCATACATTTCACTGGCACGACTCTTAACCTCAACGAACACAAGCACATCGTGCTGCTTTGCAATGAGGTCAATCTCCTTGTGCCCCGAGCGCCAATTATAGTGCAGCACCGCGTATCCCTTATCCATGAGATATCGCGACGCAAGCATTTCGCCCTTGTTACCCAAAAGATTATGTTCGGCCATACCGGTTGCTGTTTTACTCAAATATTCCACTAAGATAGCGCAAGAGAGCAGGAAAAGCAAAAGAAAACTTGCTTTTCCTCACAATATAACCTATTTTTGCAGCAGAAAAGAGATTCCTTACTCAATGAGCGCAAAGAAAGCAAAGGCACCCAAAGCGACGACAGCACGCACACAACCGGTGCGCCATTCACGCATTGTATGCCTCGTTAGCGACGAGGAGATGAGAATCATTGACGAATACCTCAAGAAGTACCGCATTACCAACAAAAGCAACTGGATGCGTGAGACACTCCTCTCATTCATATACAAGAACCTTGACGAGGATTACCCCACACTTTTCGGCGAACACGACATGCGCCGGTAACAAGCGGTTCACACACCAGTAACACCCATGACCGATACCGACTACATGAAACAGGCGCTCATTGAAGCGCAGAAAGCATATGAGCGCGACGAAGTGCCCATTGGTGCCATAATCGTGTGCAAAGGAAGGATTGTAGCACGTGCCCACAACCTCACCGAAGCACTCAACGACGTGACCGCACATGCCGAAATGCAGGCAATAACCGCTGCAGCCGCAAACATCGGCGGCAAATACCTTAATGATTGCACCTTGTATGTAACTGTAGAACCCTGTCCCATGTGTGCAGGTGCAATAGGTTGGTCACAGTTAGGGAAATTAGTCTATGGTGCCGAGGATGAAAAGCGAGGCTACCGCCGCTACGCTCCCGGCGTGCTCCACCCCAAGACCGAAGTCGTGAGCGGTGTCTGTGCCGACGAAGCGACAGCCTTGATGAAAGAATTCTTCAAAAACAAGAGATAAAAGCAGGAAAACGTTTAACGTGGAATGTCTATAGTTTAACATGGTATGTTTATCGTTTAACAGTCACATTAAACATTAAACATAAAACATTAAACGTTAAGATTCCTCGTCCTTTATCTCCTCAAAGTCTACATACTCTCCTTCGTCCTTTCCAAAAAGAATCTTCTTCTCCTTTTGAGTATTGCTGCTACCGCTGCGGCTCCATTGCGTGTTGCTGCGACGTTGCCCGTCATGTGTAGCATTCCCTCCGGTACTTGTATGGTTGTCATTACGACCGAACAAGGAAAGGAACCACCTCATGACCGACACCGCAACCGATGTCATGAATATAAAGGCGAGCAGAGCAAATATTATTATGAATATTAAAAAAGACATTTCAAATCTATTATAAGTTATACATATACTTCAATAGTGGAACAACGCCTCAAAGGTTAATGTTCCACCATAATGTGCCTCAATGGTACAAGGAAATCAGACAGCGGTTCCTCTCAAATGAAGCGCCACCGACAATATCAGGTACCACGATATTATTGCCACAGGTGCCAGGAAACCAAGTGCGAGCATTGGTGCACAGCATATAAGGAATATATACCTTACCCTGTTGCTCTTCCATGAAAGGTTCTTGAACTTGAGCGAGAACATCGGAATTTCAGACACAAGCAGATAAGAGAACAGCACAATAAGCACCAGAAGCAACACCCAACCGGCATTGAGACTGTTGAGCCATTCCCCGCCACCGGCAATGAGTGAAGACCAGAAAAGTGCATTGGCCGGAGTGGGCAAACCTATGAATGTAGAAGTCTGGCGTGTATCCACGTTAAACTTTGCCAACCTGTATGCCGAGAACACCGCTATGAAGAATGCTGCATAAGGCAACACGCAAAGTACCTTGCTCAAATAAAGAGGATAAAGCAACTTTGTCTGCATGAAAGAGAATACAATTGTTGCAGGGGCAAGACCGAACGTCACATCATCGGCAAGCGAATCCATCTGCACTCCCATTGGTGAAGAGACACCCAACAGACGGGCAACCATCCCGTCAAAGAAATCGAAGAACGCACCCAGCACAATGAACGCCATAGCCAAGTGAAAGTCACCTTTGAAAGCCATCACGCATGCTATGCAACCCGAAAAGAGATTGCAGCAGGTTATTGCGTTCGGTATATGCTTCTTGAAAGACATACTCATTTATTTAAAGTTTGCAACAATAGTCTCGTTACCCACAGTCTTCTGGTTAAGCGCAACCTTAATTTCTGCGTCAAGCGGCAGATAAAGGTCTACACGTGAACCGAACTTAATAAAACCCATATGCTGGTCAATGAAACACTCCTCACCGGCTTTTGCATATGTTACAATGCGGCGTGCCATTGCACCGGCAACCTGACGCACCAGTACCTCGCGGCCGTCTTCCATCTTTATTACAACAAGCGAACGCTCGTTCTCGGTACTTGCCTTGGGCAACCAAGCCTTGTGGAACTTGCCTTTCTGGTGTTCAGAACGGACAACCACACCATCGACGGGATACCAGTTGGCATGCACGTTTGTGGGACTCATGAAAATAGAAACCTGCATTCTCTCATCCTTGAAGTGGTCGGGTTCAAAGACCTTTTCAATGACAACCACCTTGCCATCGGCCGGAGCCACAACAACATTCTCCACATCACCGGGGAATATTCTCTTGGGACTGCGGAAGAAGTTTACCATGAGCAGGTAAACCACAAGCGATGTCAAAGAGACAATAGAGTTCAGGATAAACAGGTCGGGCAGGAAATACCATAGCGGTACATTTATCAGAAGCGCTATAATGAACGACACAACAAGGATTGATGTTCCTTCTCTGTGAATTCTGTAGTCCTTCAGTTTCCTGATTCTTTTAAATTTCTTCTTCATAGATGACTGTCTGTTAAATGACCGTTCTTATTCCATTAACCCTTGCTTAAACAGCAAAACAGAACCAAAACGAATTCTTATTATTTCACAAAATTAGCAAGAATTTATTAAACGCCAAACAAAAATGTACAAAATGCACAATACTGCTGCAAAATCCCTTACCGTTCCTCTTTTTATTCTACCGTACAAAAATTCGTTAATGTTGATAACTTTTTGCTCTCATTGCAACGCCCATGAGCAAAAAGGCATTATCTTTATCAAGTGAAAAACGCATTAATCCATCAAGCAGTATAAACATACAACAAAACACACGCCATGCAAGATTTCGTTCACCTGCACGTACACTCCCAATACTCCATTCTCGACGGCCAGGCAGCCATAAAGAAACTTGTCGACAAGGCCATTGCCGACGGCATGAAGGGCATTGCCATAACCGACCACGGCAACATGATGGGCATAAAGGAGTTCTATAATTATGTAAACAAGGTGAACAAAGGCAAAAGCGACGAGGAGAAGTTCAAGCCCATCATCGGTTGCGAGGTATACATTGCCCCGCGCCGCCTGCAGGACAAGGAGACCAAGGACGACCGTGGATACCACCTCATTCTCCTTGCCAAGAACAAGCAGGGATACCACAACCTTGTTAAGATTGTATCCAAGGCATGGAGCGAGGGATATTACTACAACCCGCGTACTGACAAGAGCGAAATAGAGAAATACCACGAAGGCATTATCTGCTGCTCGGCCTGCCTTGGAGGCGAAGTTCCGCAACTCATAAAGAACGGCAACATAGACCAGGCCCAAGAGGTCGTGAACTGGTACAAGGACCTCTTTGGCGACGACTACTACCTTGAGTTGCAACTCCACAAAGCCACCGTTGAACGTGCCAACCACGAGGTATACCCCTTGCAGGTAGAAGTAAACAAGCACATCATTGAACTCAGTCGCAAGTGCGGTGTAAAACTCATCTGTTCCAACGACGTGCATTTTGTGGACGAGGAGAACGCCGAGGCACACGACCGCCTCATCTGCCTCAGCACAGGCCGTGACCTCGACGACCCCACCCGCATGCTCTACTCAAAGCAGGAGTGGATGAAGACAAAGGCCGAGATGTGGGAAATGTTCAGCGACATCCCCGAAGCCATGGCAAACACCGTGGAGATTTGCGACAAGATAGAATACTACTCCATTGACAACGCCCCCATCATGCCAAACTTCGCAATACCCGAGGAGTTCGGCACCGAGGAGGGTTACCGCCGGCAATTCACGCACGAAGATCTCTTCAACGAATTCACCCGTGACGAGAAAGGCAACGTTGTGCTCTCGCAGGAGGAGGCCGAGAAGAAGATAAAGAAACTCGGCGGTTACGACAAACTCTACCGCATAAAACTCGAAGGAGACTACCTGCGCAAGATAACATACGACGGAGCAAAGAAGTGCTACGACGAACCATTCTCACAGGAACTCATCGACCGCATAGACTTCGAGCTCCACATTATGAAGACCATGGGTTTTCCCGGTTACTTCCTTATTGTACAGGACTTCATACGCGCTGCGCGCGAGGAACTGGGCGTGTCAGTGGGCCCCGGCCGCGGTTCGGCTGCCGGCAGCGTAGTGGCATACGCGCTCGGTATCACACGTGTGGACCCCATAAAATATGACCTGCTGTTCGAGCGTTTTCTCAACCCCGACCGTATCTCGCTCCCCGATATCGACGTGGACTTTGACGATGACGGCCGCGGGCGCGTACTCAATTGGGTAACCGAGAAGTACGGACAGGAGAAGGTGGCCCACATCATCACATACGGCACCATGGCCACCAAACTCGCCATCAAAGACGTGGCACGCGTGCAGAAGGTACCCCTTGACATCTCGAACAAACTGTGCAAGGCCATCCCCGACCGACTGCCCGACGGCCTGAAGATGAACCTGCAGAACGCCATCACCGCCGTTCCCGAGTTGCGCGAGGCCGAGGCTTCGCCCGACCCGCTGCTGCGCGACACCATAAAATATGCGAAAATGCTCGAAGGCAACGTGCGCAACACCGGCGTGCATGCCTGCGGAACAATCATCTGCCGCGACGACATAACCGACCATGTACCCATAAGCATTGCCGAGGACAAGGAGACCGGCGAGAAAATGCTCGTTACCCAGTACGAAGGCAGCGTCATCGAGGAGACAGGTCTCATAAAGATGGACTTTCTGGGACTAAAGACCCTTTCCGTCATAAAGGAGGCGCTCGAGAATATACGCCAGAGCCTCAAGACCGAGGTGGACATAGACGCCATCCCCATTGACGACCCCAAGACATATGAACTCTACTGCAAGGGCAACACCATAGGTACATTCCAGTTCGAGTCGCCGGGCATGCAGAAGTACCTGCGCGAACTCCAGCCCAGCACCTTCGAGGACCTCATTGCCATGAACGCCCTCTACCGCCCCGGCCCAATGGACTACATCCCCGACTTCATCCAGCGCAAGCATAACCCCGCGCTGGTGCAGTACGACATACCCTGCATGGAGAAATACCTGAAGGACACATACGGAATCACGGTATATCAAGAGCAGGTCATGCTCCTCTCGCGCCTGCTTGCCAACTTCACACGCGGCGAGAGCGACACCCTGCGCAAGGCCATGGGTAAAAAATTGAAGGACAAACTGGACGAACTCAAACCCAAGTTCATAAACGGCGGCAAGGCCAACGGCCACGAGGAAAAGACGTTGGAGAAGATATGGGCCGACTGGGAGAAGTTCGCCTCATACGCCTTCAACAAGTCACACGCCACCTGTTACTCATGGGTAGCATACCAGACAGCATACCTCAAGGCCAACTACCCGCCGCAGTACATGGCAGGTGCCATGAGCCGTAACCTTGACAAGATAACCGAAATAACCAAACTCATGCAGGAGTGCAAAAGCATGGGTATAAACGTGCTCGGCCCCGATGTAAACGAGTCGCGCCGCAAGTTCAGCGTAAACAAGAACGGCGACGTGCGTTTCGGTCTTTGCGCCGTAAAAGGCGTGGGCGAAAATGCTGTGCAGTGTATCATCGACGAACGCGAAGCCAACGGTCCTTTCACCAGCATATTCGATTTCGTGGAGCGCGTGAACCTCACGGCCTGCAACCGCAAGAACCTCGAATGCCTTGCCTTTGCCGGCGCATTCGACGAACTTCCCGGCGGCATAAGCCGCGACCAATACGCAGGCACCAACAGCCGTGGCGACCTGTTCATAGAGGCACTAATCCGTTACGGCAACCTCTACCAGACCGACAAGGCCAACGCCAGCGCGTCACTCTTCGGCGACACCGAAATGGCCGAAATCCCCAGGCCCGAAGTACCCGAGGGAGGCATTTGGAGCACCCTTGAAAGGCTCAACCGCGAAAGGGAACTCGTGGGCATATACCTTTCGGCCCACCCGCTCGACGACTATTCGCTCATACTCAGCGAATTCTGCAACACCAAGGCAGCCGAAATGGAGAACATGCAATCACTCATTGGCCGCAAAATTACCCTCGGCGGTGTTGTGAGCGACCCGCCACGCACAGGCTTCACAAAGAAAGGCAGTCCCTACGGAGTGGCAAAAATAGAGGACTTCTCGGGAACAGCCGAAATGTTCTTCCTGGGCGACGAGTGGATGAAGAAACAGAACTACTTCATCCCCGGCAACTTCCTTTACATCAAAGGCAGTTGCCAGGCCCGCAAATGGGACCCCACAAAGTTTGATTTTGTGGTAGACAGCATAGAACTCATGCCCGAGATAAAGGACGACATGGTAAAAAGCATAACAATATCGTTCGACGTAATGTCCCTCACCGACGAATTTTATGCAACCATAATGGATTACATCGAGCGCCACCCCGGCAAGAGCAAACTCATATTCAAGATAAAGGACTATGAGCACGAATTCTCCCTTGAACTCTCCTCAAAGAACCGCGACATAGAAGTCACGCAAGAACTTCTTGATTATATAAAAGAGATTGAAAATATTGAGTACAAATTGAATTAATATTTATATATTCGCACAGGAAAACGCGAACACCCGAATGGACTAAAGTCAAGTATCCCTGACAACGGATTTTTGATATCCTTCCTGTCGTCAGGATTACAAGACAACAAAAGAAACAGAACCAATAACATTAAAAACATTACAATTATGGCAGTAAATTTGACAAACGACAACGCAAAGGAATTCATGGCAACCGAGTTGCCTATAGTACTTGATTTCAGCGCAGCATGGTGCGGCCCCTGCAAGCAGTTGGCCCCAATCATCGAAGAACTTTCAAAGGAGTACGAAGGCCGCATTGCAGTTGCAAAGTGCGACATTGAGGAGGCCGACGACCTGACAATGGAGTACGGCATACGCAACATCCCCACAGTCATCTTCATCAAGAACGGACAAATAGTTGACAAGTTCGTAGGTTTAAAGTCAAAGAGCGAGGTACAGGCAAAATTCGAGGCACTTCTCTAATACAGCAACCATGAACAACGACGAGTTCGCAATGGACGACCTCGATGACGAGAAGACCATTGCATTCATACGCGAGCGCCTGCCGCAGCATTTGAAGGAAAAGTTCAGCGATGACGAGTTCTACTACTTCCTCGACACCATCTACGACTACTACGAAAAGAGCGGCATACTCGACAGCAACAACGACGAAGTCGACATAGACCTCAATGAAATTGCCAAGTTCATAGCCAAAGAAGCAAAAAAGAACAACATAGGCAATTTCGACCCCGAAGAACTCTACTTCGTAGTTGAAGGCGAGTTAGCATATAACGGTATTCTCGATTGAGAATACCGTTATATGCTAACGAGACTCGAGCAAACATCAGAGCCATAGGTCACGCAAAGCACCGCGTCAGTGGTGCCGCGTGGGTGGCGATTGCGAAGCAACTGATGTTTGGTCAAGGCGAGTATGCTAACGAGACTCGAGCGTCATTTTGAGCAATAGTCGCACGCAGTGCAGACGAAGTTTGCACCGCGTGGGTGGCGATTGCATTCTCCCCACTACTCACTCACCATTTCAACAACCCGCTGCAGCGTAAACGCCCGGTACCACGACTTTGCCTCGCTGTAGCGTTGGTTAATCTTCATAAAAGAACGCCAATAGTCACTGAACGGGCGCAAGGAAACCGTTTCCTCCCTGCCATCCTCGCGTATCGCCGTGCAACTGTTCACGCCACTGAGCGGACTTCCCGCCAAGCGGTACACCAGACTCCTCACTCCGTTCTCATCCCTCCTCAAGGCACCCTCGCACAGATTCCACCATTCAAGATACACCCCCACCGTAGGATTCCTGAACCCCGATGTTCCGGTATATGCAAGACCGCTTTCAACCGCCACCGGGGCAAGGAACATGCGGCTGTCCTGTAGAATACGTTCCCTATTCTGCAGCAGCAGAAAGGCATTATCAACGAACAGTTGTCTTTCTATGAACATTTCAAGGTCTTCAACATATTTCTTTGAACGTCCCCTCATCTTGCCAAAGGAAAGATACCTGCCTGTGGTGTCAAATTCAAAATTATTGTAATCGACCGCCTTGCTGCCTTGCAGGCCATGAAGACCTTTCACATTTCCGTTTTCACCATTCAGTTCGTTAACGCAGGGGTAACATTCAAGTTCCCTTCCGTCGAGCAATGTTATTTTCCCTCCGGGAAAGAAAGCGCTCTCTTCATTGTAAAGTTTATCTTTGAGACCTGCCATAATCAATCTGCGTAATATGCCGGTTCCTCTTCCTCGCCTGACGCTTTGAGCCACTTGTTTGTGAGCGCCATCATCCTTGTTATCCTCTTATAGTCCTCGTTGTCACCGTTGTAGTTGTCATTGAGTATCTTGGAACACTCATCGAGCATACCAATAGTCTGCTCCACCAGAACATCGTCAATCAGGGTGTGATTTATGCTCTTGCCATTGTACACCTCGGGATCCAGCAGGTAGCAAAGTACATCATCCCACCCCGTATACATGAACGAGCCGAACTCAATCCACTCGCCGGCAAAGTCACAGGCTCCGTTCTTGGGTCTGTCATCAATGAGGAAGTCGCCATGGCACTGGTCCTTGCAATGCGTCAATATTACTCGCTTTTTAAACAGCCCACCAAAGTGCTTGGTAATCCAATTGATTTTATCGCTCCACGCCGACGGGTTTTTCCACGGAGCCGTGGAAAGAATATACACATCGTAATGCTCGCTCAGCTTGTGCACGGCCTCTATCGCACCCGGCATAGGGTCCATAAGGGAAAATATGCCCGGAACCTCATCAAGACGACCTTCGTACTCTTTCTTTGTTTCGTCACTCAACTTGTCTATACCCGACTGGAAATCAACAAGCACACCGTCCATGTCAAAAAACAGTTTTCTCTTGCTCATAAATGTTTTTTTTATAGTGATTCAATACTTTATAGTTACAAAAGCCGCAGGAAACCTCTCCTCGAGATACTCCCTGGCCGCCAGAATCTGCAACGCATTGTTCACGTTGGTTACATACAGGCGCAAGGAATTTTCTTTGGCATTATACTCCGACGATACTTCGAAATTCTCCTTTATATACTCTTGCGCAGAAACAATGTGCTTGTCATAGTTGACAATCAAATCAGCAGACATTCTTTCGTTCTCTGTCATAACATGTAAATTTCAAATTACATATATAATATAGTCACGAAAAGGAAAAAATTCAATTTTCAGAGCAACTTTTTTCAAGAGGAACTTCATTTAGCCCCTTACTGTCCTTGTAACCATATTCGTATATAAAAAGCAGCACTGCCCAGGGCAGTGCTGCTACTATACAATCATTGCTCAATTACAGCAACCTTGCAAAAAGTTCTATTGCCTGATACTCGGGCAAGCCAATCTTGTTGAAGAGTTCTGCTGTGCCCTGTGTGCGCTCCTCGGCGCGCTGCCAGAACTCGCGTGCGTCCTCGCCGGGGAAAGGAACTATATCCTTCTGCGAGAGGTGGCGGAAGATTGCATGGCGCTTGCGTATGAGTTCCTCGGGACTCAGGGGCACTGCCATGTCGGCAACAGCAAGGTCCCACTCCTGCCAAGCGCCGCGGTAGAGCCATATATGGCACTCCTTTGCCCAAGGTTCGTCCTTCACCTCCTCGAATGCACGCAACACAGCCTCAATACATACACGGTGTGTGCCGTGCGGGTCTGTGAGGTCACCCGCTGCATAAATCTGGTGAGGTTTAACCTCGCGCATGAGCGCCTTTACAATCTCAATGTCATCGTCACTGAGTTTGCCTTTCTTTATACCACCGGTCTCATAGAACGGCAGATTGAGGAAGTGCGCATTAGTACGGTCGTTAAGACCTATCGAGCGGCATGCCGCGCGTGCCTCGGCACGGCGGATAGCGCCTTTGAGGTCGAGCAAACGGCGCGGTTCAGGCTCACCAACCTTTTTATTGGCAATAACCTCGCGTATTTCGTCGAACGCGTCACCGAAACCCATCTCCTTGGCTGTATCAATGTTCTGCAGCACCACATCGTCGTACACTGCAACGTTACCCGATGTCTGATATGCGACATGCACGTCGTGTCCCTGTTCAATGAGACGGTTGAATGTACCACCCATGGAGATTACATCATCGTCGGGGTGCGGAGAGAAGATAATCACTCTCTTGGGGAACGGTGTCGATGGCACGGGACGTGTAGAATCGTCGGCATTCGGCTTGCCGCCGGGCCAACCCGAAATTATATGCTGAATCTCATTAAACACGCGGATGTTGATTTGGTCATACGAACCCACGCGGTCGAGAAGGTCGGACAGAGAGTTCTTGATGTAGTCCTGGTGTGTGAGTTTCAGAATTGGTTTGTCTACTGTCTGACACAACCAGATGACAGCCTTGCGTATGAGTTTGTCGCTCCACTCCTGCGGCGGCGCTATAATCCAAGGTTGCTTCACGCGTGTGAGTTCCTGCGCTGCGGCCTCATCAATCACAACCTGAATGTCATCGTGCTCCTGAAGGAATGTTGCGGGATATTCCTCATTAACTTCACCCTCGATGAGGTCGCGTGCAATGGCTGCCTTATCCTCGCCCCACATCATGAGAACAATCTTCTTTGCACTCATAATGGTTTCAAGACCCATTGTTATAGCCATCTTGGGCACTTCATTGGGGTTTGAGAAGAACTTGTCCTGATTCTTGCGGGTGTTGTAACTGAGTTGCACAACGCGTGTTGTAGAGTGAGCATAACTGCCCGGTTCGTTGAAACCTATCTGACCGAGTTCGCCCACACCCATAATCATGAGGTCTACATTGCCGTTGACCTTCTGTTCATATTGGCGGCAATACTCGTTCACTTTTTCAATGGACACTGTGCCGTCGGGGAAGTGCACGTTTGCGGGGTCAATATCGATGAATTTGAGGAAATCCTCGTTTACCCTGTGGTTACGGCTCTGTGGAGAGTCGGCAGCCATTGGATAGAATTCGTCAAGGCTGTACACCTCGACATTGGCAAAACTCACCTCGCCGGCGTTGTAACGTTTCACAAGTTCGTTGTAAAGCCCCAGCGGAGTGCGACCGGTAGAGAGACCGAGCACAAAGGGCTTTTCACCCTTGTGGTTCTTTATTGCTTTTACCACTATGTCCGCAGCCCTCTGCACGCCCTCGCTTTCCTGGGCACAGATACGGGTAGGAACTTTCTCGAACTTGCAGATACTTTCTATTGAAGCCAATATCGGCATTTCACCGACTTTGGGAAGTACAAAATTAGGATTCATAATTTTTAATTTTTTGGTTGTTAGTTATTTAGTAAGTTTATATTTCAGTTTTAACTTTTCATCTTTCCGCTTTGACAACGCCGTCTTTTCGCAACCCGCAGGGCGTGACCTTGCCACGCAGCCTGCGACCTGTTGCTGCCGGCGTTATCGAAGCCTGTGGCTTTCACCTTTCATCACCCCTGCTGCGGGTTCTCCCTTTTCAATGAGAGTCTTCATACGCCGCATATATGGGTCGGTGTGGCGGAAGAACATCTTGTAGCCCTCGCACAGCACATTCATATACGGTTCGCCATTCCTTGCATAGGCAAAACGGTGCTTGGGGCACTCGCCATGGCACAGGAAGTAGTAGTTGCAGCGCTTGCACTCCATGGGGAGGGCGTCGCGCTTGTCGCGCCCGAAGGACTGCTGTTCCTCACTGCGGTACATGTCGACAAGTTCACCTTCCATAATGTTTCCGAGGCGGTATTCGGGATAGACAAAGTGGTCACACGAATAGACATCGCCGTTGTGCTCCACCACCATACCGTCGCCACAGATTTCGCCGAATGCACACAGCGGAGGTTGCACACCGCACCAGTTGGCAAGTGTAACATCGAACAACTGCACAAAACAGTTGCCCACATCGCTCCTCACCCATTCGTCGAACACATCGCACATGAACTGCCCGTAACCTTTTGAAGACACCGACCATGGAGCCTCAACAGCGTCCTCCTCGTCGGGCGATACAATGAGCGGGCGCTTGCCGGGACGCTGGCGCACATACTCAACCACCGGCAGGAACTGCATGTAAGGGTTCAGCGCGCGCAGGAACCTGTACACCTCGGCACCTCGACCCTCGCTGCGGGCGTTCACGGTGGAGAGGATATTGAACTCGGTACCTGTACGCGTCATCAGTTCAACAGTCTTCATCACCCTTGCGAATGTGGGAGCGCCGCCGCAATCGTGGCGGAAAGCGTCGTGTATATCTTCGGGGCCGTCGAGCGAGAGCCCTACAAGGAAATTGTTCTCCTTGAAGAAACTGCACCACTCTTCGTTGACAAGGATTCCGTTTGTCTGCAGGGTATTCTCAATGACCTTGTCACCGGCATACTTTTTCTGCAGTTCCATAGCCTTGCGGAAGAACGGAAGGCCGGCCATGAGAGGTTCGCCGCCGTGCCAGCAGAATGTTATGTTCTGCTGCGATGCACCTTGTATATATTGCCTTATATATGTCTCCAGCAATTCCTCGCTCATGCGGGGCATGCTGTTGCCATATATTTCGCTCTTGTCGCGGTAGTAACAATAGTGGCAATCGAGGTTACAGGCCGAACCTATTGGTTTGACCATAGTGCCGAAAGCCGGGGCACGCCCCATCTTTGCGACATCACCCAAATGCAATGTATTTCTCTTGTTACTCTTCATTATTATATAGTCTTAATCACTCGGCAATGAACTGTTCCTCGCCATACTGTTTCTGCAGTGTCACGAGTTTCTCTTTCAGTTGTGCAGTCACCTCTTCGGTCCCCGCCTGACCATAGATATTGTTGAGTTCATTCCTGTCGGCACGCAAGTCATAGAGTTCCCATACATTGTCCTCATAGAAGTGTATGAGTTTATGAGTTTCGGTGCGCACGCCAAGATGACGCTTTACGGCATGCTCGTCGGGGTACTCATAATAGTGGTAATATATGCCGTCGCGACCGGGATTCCACTCCTCGCCCTTTAGCAGAGGCAGGAACGAAGCACCGTGTATATCCTGCGGAACCTCGACACCCGCAAGTTCAAGGAACGTGGGGGCATAGTCGATATTCTGCACCATCTGCGGTATATCGCCCTTTACCTTACCGCCCGGCAGGCGCGCAAGCAACGGGGTGCGGAAGGACTCCTCATACATCCAACGCTTGTCGAACCATCCATGTTCGCCCATGTAAAAGCCCTGGTCCGAAGTGTAGACGATGAGAGTATTCTCCATGAGACCGTTCTCCTCGAGATAATCGAGCACACGACCCACATTTCGGTCGACCGATGTAATCACGCGCAAGTAATCGCGCATGTACTGCTGATATTTCCATGCGTCGAGCGCCTTGCCCTCGAGCCCTGCAGCCTTGAACTTCTCTATTACCACATCGTAGTGAGCGTCCCAGACTCTCTTCTGCTCGGGGTTCATGTTGCTGTACATGCGGCGCCCCCACTCCTCAAGCGCCGGACGGCTGTGTATGGTACTGTCCTTGTCGGCAAGTTTCAGGTCATAGACAAGGTCCATGTCCTTGCTGATGGACATCTTCTGTATCTTGGCAGCCTCGCGCCCGTCATAGTTGTCATAGAATGTTGCGGGCAGCGGAAAGTTACTGTCGGCAAACAGGTCAAGGTCGCAAGTATCGGGCATCCATGTGCGGTGCGGTGCCTTGTGGTGTAGCAGCAGACAGAACGGTTTGCTGCTGTCACGCCCTGCCGACAGCCATTCAAGGGCAAGGTCGGTGGTGACGTTGGTGGCATAGCCCTCACGCTGTACCTTCTCACCGTTGCGTATGAATGTGGGGTTATAATAATCGCCCTGACCTATGAGTATATCCCAGTGGTTGAAGCCTGTGGGTTCCGAGGTCAAGTGCCATTTGCCTATTACGGCAGTCTCATAACCCTGCTGCTGCAGCAGTTTGGGGAATGTCTGCTGGCTGCCGTCGAACGACGAACTGTTGTCGGTGAAGCCATTGGCATGACTGTGCTTGCCGGTGAGCATGCATGCACGCGACGGACCACTGATTGAGTTCGCCACGAAACTGTTTGTAAAACGCACGCCGTCGGCTGCAATGCGGTCAATATTCGGGGTGCGTATGAACGTGCTGTCATAGGCACTGATTGTCTGGTACGAGTGGTCGTCGCACATTATGAACAAAATGTTCATGGGGCCTTTGGGTTTTGCCTCTTCGCCTGCACATGAGACCAGCATGGGCAGCACTGCGGCACCGGTAAGGGAGAGGCCCAACGCCTTTTTAGTCTTGTCAAGAATGGTGTCCATAGGTTTTTGTCGGTTGTTTTTCTATAATTTGGAAAAAATGTCCCTGAAGTCTCAATGGAACAGAGGCTTCAGAGACATTTTCTAATGTCATCCGGTAATCTCTATCCTTAATCTTTCCAGCCAAGGGCCGAAGCACCGAGCACAGCAGCGTCGGCACCGGGCAGTGAAGACTTCAGAACCTTCACCTTATCTTTCCACAGGAATACCACATTCTCGTTCATCTGCTTGCGGATTGGTTCAAGCAACAGGTCACCGGCATTAGCAAGACCACCGAAGAGGATTATTGCCTCGGGAGCCGAGAAGGCGATGAAGTTGCAGAAAGCGTCACCAAGCACCTTGCCTGTAAACTCAAATATTTCGTTTGCGAGTTTGTCGCCCTGCATTGCTGCATCGAAGAGCATTTTAGATGTAAGTTCGTTCATGCATATCTCGCGCAAAGAACTTGGAGTATCACGCTCTACCAGCCATTTTTTTGCAGTGCGCACGATACCGGTAGCCGAAGCATAGGTCTCAAGACAGTCTGTTCTGCCGCAACCGCATGCACGACCCTCAATCACGGGCGATGTAGTGTGACCCAATTCGCCGGCAAAACCGTCGTGACCGTAGATGAGTTGACCGTTGGCAACAACACCGCTGCCCACACCTGTACCCAAAGTGATGTACACAAAATCCTTCATGCCCTGCGCAACACCATACTTCATTTCACCTATGGCAGCAGCGTTGGCGTCATTGGTAACCTTGGTAACAAGCCCTGTCTTCTTCTCTATGAGCCAGCCCAGGGGCACGATTCCCTTCCATGGGAGGTTGGCGGCATTCACTATCTCGCCGGTATAGTAGTTTGCCATAGGAGCACCGATACCCACGCCTTCGAGTTTACCGGCGCAACCGTTTTCTTCGGCAAGTCTCTTTATAACCGCTGCAATAGAGTCGGTATACTCCTCGATGTCAGGGTGTGCCTGAGTCTTGATTGAATCATCCTTTGCCAGAATGTGCCCTTTTGCGTCCACAAGACCTATCACGGTATTTGTACCGCCAAGGTCAATTCCAATTACATACTTTTCGCTCATGTTCATATTATTGTTAGGTTATTTTTTCTGTTTTGCGAATGTAAACAAAAAAAACCACTTATGTTCACATTCCGGCACATTTTTATATTTTTTTTGTTTTATCATTATTTTTTGGCAACTATTGCATATCTTCGCGTATCAAAATTAAAGAACTATGCTAAAGAGACTCTTTTCGCTTACGTTTGCATTAAGCCTGTTCCTATCGGTTGCGACAGCCCAGACAAATGCAACCCCATCAATCCTTCCCAAGCCCGCAAAAATTGAGATGGGCAACAGCAACAGCCTGTTTGAACTGAACCTTGATACCAAGATTGTATGCAAATTCAACGGCAACGACGTAAAGTACGCCATTCAGGAACTCGACCGCCTGACTGTGGAAATTTTCGGCAGGAAGTTGAAGAAGACATCAAAAATCAAGGAATACAACCATATTATAATACGCAGGGACGATTCAATCAAAGACGAAGGATACGTACTCGACATAAACCCCGAGAACATTATAATAAAAGCAAGCACCGCTGCCGGCGTATTCTATGCCGTGCAGACATTAAAGCAGATTGTACCCGTACAGGCATATGAAACCCCTCTTGACCTCGAGCGCATTCCGCTCCCCACATTGAAGGTCACCGACACTCCGCACTTCCCCTACCGCGGTTTCATGCTCGACTGCTCCCGCCATTTCTGGGACGTGGAGACCGTGAAAGAGGTGATTGACATCCTTGCCATGCACAAGATGAACCGCTTCCACTGGCACCTCACCGAGGACCAGGGTTGGCGCATTGAGATAAAGAAATACCCCTTGCTAACCAAGATAGGCAGCCTGCGCGAACAGACAACCACCGGGCACAACGAAGGCCTTGACGGCATACCCTACGGTGGATATTATACCCAAAAAGAGATAAAGGAAGTTGTGAAATATGCCCGCCAACGTTTTGTGACCATAGTGCCCGAGATTGAGATTCCGGGACACTCGCTCGGCGCGCTCAGCGCATACCCGTGGTTAGGTTGCGAGGGAGAGAAGGGTAACTACAAGACATGGGCCTATTGGGGAGTTTCCAAGCAGATTGCCTGTGCCGGACGCGAGAGCACATTCAAGTTCTGGGAAGACGTGCTCACCGAAGTGATTGACCTTTTCCCCGGCGAATACATTCACATTGGCGGCGACGAGGCACCGCGCGACATGTGGAAGGAGTGCCCCGACTGCCAGAAGCGCATAAAGGAGAACAACCTGAAGAACGAGGCCGAACTGCAGTCATATGTAAACAGTCGCATTGAAAAGTTCCTGAACAGCCATGGACGCAAACTCATAGGTTGGGACGAGATTCTTGAAGGCGGTGTGAGCCAAGACGCCACTATCATGTCATGGCGCGGCACCGAGGGAGGCATTGCTGCAGCCAAGAAGGGCAACACCGTAATCATGACCCCCGGCGCATATTGCTACCTCGACTACCGCCAGACAACCGACCGCAAGGACGAACTTGACAGCAACGGCAGCTATGTCCCCTTGCGCAAGACCTATTCGTTCGACCCATACGACCAGTTGACCGAAGATGAGTACAAGTATATCATGGGCGTTCAGGGCAACCTTTGGACCGAATATGTGACCACCCCCATGCAGTTGCAATACAAGGCACTGCCCCGCTTGGGCGCCATTGCCGAGATTGGTTGGAGCAACCCCGACCCGGCGACAAAGGATGTAGAGGAGTTCATTGGCCGTGCAAAGGAACTTGCACGCTACTACAATGTGTTCGGATGGAGTTTCGGACGCCACTTCTACGAAGACGGCGTGCAGGTAGGCTGGTAAGTTTCCGACAAAAGCCTAAAAGGACTAAAAGAACCGAAAAGGCAAAAAGGTCAAAGACATATTAGATTAAATCTTTATTCTATTAAATAATTTTAAGAAAAATAATAGAGGCTTGTTAACAGCAAGTCTCTATTTTTGTGACCATATATTATATTTATTAAACAACTGAATAACAAACAAACAACTAACCTTAATGTTTATGAAAAAAATCACGACCTTCCTATGCATGTTGCTCATGGCAACGATAGCATTGGCCGACGAGCCGTTCCGCAACCACCGTTACGACTCATTCAAAGTGCTTGCGCCCGACAGCGAAAGCATTGTATTCATTGGCAACAGCATAACCGACATGCATTGCTGGCCCGAGGCATTCATCACCTCCGAGGGCAAATACCTGCCCATTGTCAACCGCGGCAACTCGGGCACCTATTCTACAGAACAGAGCAACAACCTTGAATCGTACATCGCCGGCAAACCCAAGAAGGTGTTCATGATGATTGGCACCAACGACATTGCCACAAGCGGCGGTCTCAACTTCAGCGGCGAGCAGGTGCTTTCCTATGTAAAGAGCATTGTCGAGCGCATACACAAACGCTCGCCACAGACAAAAGTGTACCTCTACAGCATTCTCAACAACAAGACAGGCAACCGTGTGGAAGCCACATGGTTGCACACCAACAAGATTGTGAAGGAGTATGTCGAGGCACAGAAAGCCGACTGGCTCAAGTACATCGACCTTTACGACAAACTCACAGGCGTTGCACAGGGCGGTGTTTGGAGTTACGATAACCTGCACCTCACAGCAGCAGCCTATCAGGTATGGTGCGAAACCATTTGTGAGTATTTGGCCGAGGGCGAGGATTACACCGTTTCAACAGTATATCCCGCCAACACACAGAACATACAGCAGAACGGCGGCCTTGGCAGTGCCCACGGCATGCGCGCAACATACTTCAGCGCCCTGCCCATAAGCAGCAACGACGTGTTGGTGCTTGGCGACGAGTTCATAAAGAACGGCGAGTGGCAGGAGCTTCTTGGCAACCTCAACGTGAAGAACCGCGGCACGGGCTGGGGCTACGGCGGCGACATTTCCATCACAAGTAAACTTGTTGACGCCATGTACGCAAACACAGGCGTTGAGAAGAAGGACGCAAAGGCAATCTTCATCTACACCGGAACAGGCGACTGCAACGGCAGCACAAGCATTGAGACCGTAAAGAGCAATTACAAGGCACTTATTGACAAGGTTGCCGCAAAATCGCCCACATCAAAGATTTATCTCATGGCATTGTGCCCCACAAACAACGCCACAACCAACACATCGCGCATTAAGGTGCTCAATGACTACCTTGCCACACTCGCGACAGGCAACATACGGTTCATAGACACATACACCCCGCTGCTCAACGGCAGCGTGGCCGACACAAAGTACTTCTATCCATCGAACTACCTTGGAGCCATGGGTTATGTAAAGATGGCCAACCTCATGAAAGACGCACTTGTTGCAGATTTCCCCGGTGACACATACAATGTAATAAGCGAAGCCGACGCCCAAGTGCGCCACACACAGGCAACACTGCGCAACACCCTGTCACAAGCCATTGCACGCGGTCTCATAATGGAGCGCGGGACAGCGATGGGACAGTACGACCCTGAGAAGTTGGCCGCATTCGACGCCGAACTCGAGAACGCCTACGCCCTGCTGGAAAAGGAGAGCGTAACCGAGGAGGAAGTAACCGCATGCGCGGGCAAACTTGCCGCAGCGGTCGAGGGCGCACTCTCAATGCCTAAGGCAAGCACTGCCGACGAGGAGCACTGGTACCAGTTCACGTCACTGCGCAGCCCGGACCTCTACATTACAGCCGAAGGTGAAGCCTCAGGCGTTGCAGGCAAGGGCAACACCGCCACAGCAGCCACATCCATGTGGAAGTTCATCGACCGCGGCGACAACACATTCGACATTGTCAACCGCAAGTACGGTTCATACCTGAACCCTGTAGCCAACTACAACACACAGATTACCACAACAAAGACAAAACCCGCCAAGGGATGGACGGTGAGTTATGCCGACACACCTTCATACTACATCATCTCATCGGGCGAAGTGCAGTTGAACCAGACAGGTTCGGGTCAGAACTTTACCATATACAACTGGAGCAGCAGCACAAACCTCGGCAGCGACCGCGGCGACACCGGTTGCCAGTTGGCAATAGCCGAAGCGGGCGAAATCGAGGAACTGCCCACATCATTAACATACACCGTAGACAAGAACAACGGCAACCTCTACCGCGGCACAGCAGTGAACCAGGCATGGAACAGCACCTGGAAGAGCAACGCTACCCCGCAATTGCAGTTCGGTTGCGGCACAATAAACAACATGAACTGGGAGGGCACCAACGTGCAGTTAATGACAGGAACAGCCGCCAGTGCAACATACACACTCACCGCACCGGCAGGCTACGCCATTACCGAGTACAGTTTCACATTCGCCAACAACGGACACGATGTAGGGCTTTCACTCACAATGGAGGACGGAACGGTATATACCACCTCTACCACACCGCAGGCCATAAGTGCAACAAAGAAGGCACTCAGTTCAGTGTCGTTCACACTTGCCGGAAACAACGGCAAGGGTGTTGTCCTCACAGACTTCACTGTGACAATAAAGGACGACTCTCCCGAAATGCCGGCAATAAGCACCGAGGGTGACGAGCACTGGTACTACATCACCAGCGCTTCGGCAAAGGCATACTGCGCCGGAAAGGTCATATACCACGACGGTGAGACCGCAAAACTACGTTTCGGCGACAAGACATTCAGCGCCGACCGCGTGTGGAGTTTCTGGGAGAAGGACGGCAAACTTGCCATAAAGAACTACAAGGGCGAATACTTCGGCACTGCCGGAGCCGGCACAGGCGGCAGCACATCATTCGGTGTCGTTAGCGAACCTAACTACATCTACAACATACAGAGTGCATTCGGATTCTTCACCATAAAGGATAACGCCGTTGAACTCCACGCCCAAGAGGCCGGTGCAATTATCGTGCGCTGGGGTGCCGAAGAGGGTGGCGCTTCATTGTGGCGATTCGATGAGGTCGACACAAGCAACGCGCTTGCCGAACTTGCCACAACCAAGGTTGTGCAGGGCAAAGTGAGCACCGGTATCGGCAACGCCAATCAGGCAATCGTACGCTCCACAATACGCGTTAGCGGTCTTGAGGGCAATGTTGATTTCCAGGGTGTCAAGGGCGCATTTGTGGGAACCGACAAGAACGATGTTGCCAACGTAAAGGCATACTTCGCCACAAACTCACGCGAACTGTTCGTTGACGCCGACAAGAAGATGACCTGGCGCGAGGAGAACGGCGAACTGTTCGGCGAACCGGTGACAATAAACAGCGACGGCACATTCACCATAACAGGCACCAGGACACTTGAACCCGGCGACCACTACCTGTGGATTACATACGACATTGCAGAGGGCGCCAAGGAAGGCAACACCGTAGACGTTAACATCACAGCCTACACTGTAAACGGCAAGGATGTTGCCGAGAGTAAGGGTAACCCCGAGCACAGCGTAACCATCTTCCTCTCCGAGGGCGCGGTGCTCATGCCAATGGATAAGGGTTCGCTCTACTACCGCATACCGGCAATCACAGTAACAAAGGATGGCAAGCGCCTTGTAACCCTCACCGACGACCGCAAGGGACACAACGCCGACCTTCCTTCGCACTGCTACCTTGTAGCGCAGTACTCCGAGGACAACGGCCGCACATGGAGCGACCCTGTAACCGTTGCCGGAACATCAGAGACCGGCGGTAACTACGGCCACGGCGACGCCTCAATAGTCACCAACCGCGAGAACGGCGAGATTGTGGGCATTATGACAAGTGCCGGCACATACGGGCACGGATTCTTTGCCGGAACAGCAGCCGAGCCCCCACGCTGGAAGACTATCACCAGCCGCGACGGCGGCCTCACATGGGAAGCACCCGTTGACCACACCGATGACCTTTTCGGCGCCAACTGCTCTAACCCCAACACAAATACTTGGAAGAGCGGATTCTCAGGTTCAGGTGCAGCACTGCAGAAGCGTGACGGTACACTCGTTTCAAGTTTCGTAAACCGCCAGGCCGACAACAGCCAGCACTTCTACTTCTTCATGAGCAAGGACGGCGGACAAAACTGGTACGTGAGCGGCACAAGCGGTACAAGCAGTGCCGACGAGCCCAAGACACTTGAGCGCAACAACGGCGACCTCGCCATAAGCGTACGTTCAAGCGGTTACAACTACTACAACTACACATCGGACGACGGCGCAACATGGCACTTGCCTTCACAAACACGCTTCACAAGCGGAATCTCGGGCAACGCATGCGACGGCGAGTACATGGTATGGTGCTCAACGGTAGAAGGCAACCCATGGGACATTGCACTGCAGACACTGCCCAACAGCGGCAGCCGTCAGAACGTGAGCATTGCCCTATCGACCGACGAAGGTGCGACCTTCGGCACCCCCAAGACCATTTGCCCAAGAGGTTCGGCCTACAGTGCGGCTGTAGTGCTCCCCGACGGCACACTGGGTGTATACTATGAGGAGAACGGAATATTCGGCGGGTACACCATGCGTTTCGTACGTTTCTCACTCTACTGGGCAAGCGACGGCAAGTACAAGTTCACTGCCGACGCCCCATTCTACCCCATCAAGTCCACCAATCCCACAGCTATTGAGGAGATAACAGATAACAGAGTACAGAGTACAGGTGTATACGACCTGCAGGGTAGAAAAGTAGAGAACCCTTCAAAAGGTATATATATAGTAAATGGCAAAAAGTTTTTGGTAAAGTAAATACCAAAAACTCGACAAAGCCTACAGCAATTGGTCGTGCGCAGTGTGGCGCAAGTCACACCGCACGGGTTGCGAAAAGTAGGCTTTGTCAAGTTGATAATAAGATAAGGTTTTACTTCTGACACATTAAGCGGGTGACCCGGCCGGGTCACCCGCTACGCGTGGTTACTCTGTTATCTGTTATCTGTTATCTGTACTTTTTCCCCCACAACTTGCATATTCCATAAAAAAAACATATCTTTGCACCCGCTTTAGAGAGACATCGTGTGATGGCGAATTAAGCAATAACAATTAATCTTAATTTAGAGTAACACATTTTTATTATGAAATCAATCAAAGTTTTAGGTTCAAGCAGAACCGAGGTAGGCAAGAAGGCTACCAACGCATTGCGCAAGGCAGGTCTTGTACCTTGCAACCTCTATGGTGTAGAGAAAGAAGCAAAGGCATTCAGCGTGCCTGTTGAGGGTCTCCGCAAGTTGGTTTACACTCCGGACATCCACATCGTTGACCTTGAAATCGACGGTAAGGAAGTGAAGGCTGTGATGAAGGACATCCAGTTCCACCCTGTAAAGGACACTATCCTTCACGTAGACTTCTACCAGGTAACAGAGGACAAACCCATTGTTATGGCAGTTCCTGTTAAGCTCGAAGGTCTTGCCGAGGGTGTACGTGCCGGTGGTAAGCTCGTTCAGGTACAGCGCCGTCTCAAGGTTAAGGCTGTTTACTCAGCAATCCCTGAGATTCTTACAGTAGACGTTACATCACTTGGTCTTGGCAAGTCAATCAAGGTTGGAGACCTCTCTTACGAAGGTCTTGAACTCGCTTCTGTTAAGGAGTCACTCGTTGCTTCTGTTAAGACAACACGTGCTTCTGCAGCAGCTGCCGCAGCAGCCAAGAAGTAATCCGTAACTTCTAAATTGAACCCGAACAAATGAAATATTTGGTTGTAGGCCTGGGCAACATCGGAAGTGAGTACGAAGGAACCCGCCACAATATCGGTTTTACAGTATTGGATGCCTTTGCAAAGGCATCCAATACTTCTTTTCAGGACAAGCGTTACGGATTTGTTGCCGAGACCTCGGTACGCGGCCGCAAGCTCATCCTGCTCAAGCCATCCACCTACATGAACCTCAGCGGCAACGCAGTGCGCTACTGGATGCAGCAGGAGAAGATACCCTTGGAGAACGTGCTCATAATAGTCGACGACCTTGCATTGCCCGTGGGCGCTTTACGCCTAAAAGGTCAAGGAAGCGACGGCGGACACAACGGTCTAAAGCACATTGCCGCCACACTGGGCACTACCAACTATGCACGCCTCAGATTCGGCATAGGCAATGACTTCGGCAAAGGACACCAAGTGAATTTTGTTCTTGGAGCATTCGACAGCGAGGAGCAGAAGACCATTGACGAGCAGTTGGAGACAACAACAGAAATAATCAAGAGTTTCTGTTTCGCAGGCCTTGCCCGTACCATGAACCTATTTAACAAAAAAGGCAACGGCAACAAACCGAAAGAGCAGCAGTAAACAATGGCAGAACAGGCACGCATAGACAAATGGCTCTGGGCAGTGCGTATATACAAGACACGCAGCATAGCGGCCGAAGCATGCAAGAAAGGGCATGTGAGCATTGGCGAGCGCACAGCCAAACCTGCACACAACGTGCGTGTGGGCGACGTTGTAAATGTAAAGAAAGCCCCGGTCACATACTCGTTCAAGGTACTCAAGTGCGCCGAAAACCGTGTGGGAGCGAAACTTGTTCCTGAACTCATGGAGAACGTCACCCCACAGGAGCAGTACGAGATACTGGAGATGAGCCGCATGAGCGGTTTCGTGGGCAGGGCAAGAGGAACAGGGCGCCCCACAAAGAAGGAGCGCCGCGACCTCGACCAGTTTGTCGAAGAGGGGTACGACTTTGACTTTGAAGAGTTTGATTTTGAAGAGCTGTAATCACAACCGCGAATATAAGAACGTAGGGGCACCCACAAGAGGTGCCCCTACTGGTTATGATGCTTTTGCCCTTTATTTTACCAAAACCTTTTTGCCGTCGATAATGTAAACGCCCGGTTCGGTAATCTCGGTGAGTTTGCGACCCTGGAGGTCATAGATAGTTTTCGCCTTTCCGTTTTCACCTTTCACCTCCTCAACGCCTGTAGTACCGGGGAAGCGGAAACTGTAAGATGAAGCATTGTTTGGCTGTTTAGGAAGAACCATATATGCCTTGTTGCCCTCACACTTGATATGAGTGTTTCCACTGCCCAAAGACTCATCATACTCCTCAAGCATCCAATAGAATGCCTCACCCTTGGTACCGCGGAACAACAGGTAGTAGCAGTAATTTTCCTTGTCACCACCTACCGCACTTGTCATTACACGTCCATCGAAGATATTATTAACGGCAGCAGTACCCTCGTCGGTTGTATAACCGAACTTGTACTCCTGAAGTGCAGGTGCTTCGCCCTCACGGTAAAGCACAACAGCAGTTCTTGCAGGGATAATGCCATTCTCAACCTCCTGAAGGTCAACATAACGCCTTGTGGCTTCCTCTGCCACATTACTAACCGAGCCGTATATGCCGAGATTCCATCGGGCACTGTTGCCGCATAAGGCAAGTAAAGAGTTGCATAGTTGTAGCCCTTTGCAATTGAACGGCTGTGGAAAGCCTTAACATCATCGGCTACAGGCTCAATGTACCAGTCGGTCGACCATGTATTGTCCTGTTCTGTTGCATTATTTGCAATGTGACCGAACAATACACCATTTGCATTCTCCTCATTAGTGAGTGTAAGGTTGTCGGTACCGTATGCCAAAGCAACCGCGCCCTGCTCAACACCGCTTCTTATTTCATAGTCAACAGCATTCTCGCCAAAGTTCTTCCAAGTGAGTGTTGCAGAACCTACACCGCTGATGAACTGGAACTTGCCATCGGCACCCTCAACGCAAATCCACAATGTAGTGTTGTCATCGGCCTCAGTCGGGAACGAAAGTTTTGCATTAGAGTTAGCAATGTAGTGGTTCTTGTGTCCCTCCTCGGCAGACTTAGAGATATGGTTTTTCAAGCGGTATACATTACCGGGGGTTGGCATTATCATATCGCCCAATGCCTCGCGTGTTGCACGCAGGGTTGTATAAACTGTATAGCAGTCGGCCGCAGCAGCGACATCACTGCCCTTGTTTATCTGCTCCATTGCAGCAGTGTACGAGTTATAGTGTTCGTCACCGTTTTCGCGGCAACCGGGAGCGTCACCGCTCATAGCCTGCTTTGTAACATCCATTACCATAGTAACATCCTTCAACTGATAGTAGCGTGGATTGTCATCGGTAAACACGGCCTCAACGAACTTGAATTGAGAACCATTGTCGTTTTTGTCGTTATAGAAGCCCATTGTTTTATATGTTACGCCACTGTGGTTACTGAAATAATTGCCATTGCCAAGAATATTATACCAATCGCCGTTATTCTCAATTGTCCACTCACAAACAGTTTTAGTACCATTCTCTACAGCCCAAACTTTACTATGACCATCTTCATTATCATCAGCACCAAGAACTTTACCGTCACCGTTATAAGGTTTAATCAGGACTGCACCGTCATTGCCGGCCATAAAGTACCAAGCCTGCCAACTGTTGTCAGCGGCATCTGCTCTAACATTCACGCCACCCGTGTTCGCATTGTACTCCAAGACGGAAGCATTGGGAGCGTCAAAATCACGGTTTATCTGTATCTTATAAAGCACAGGGTTGCTCTCGTCGGTGGTGAAGACGAATGGACCGACTTCGGGTGCCTCGTCAAGTATCTGTGCACCGGCATCTTCGTCAAGTACCATCCAACACTGGTTTGCTGCAATCTCGGTATCGGCAGTTACCTTGTTGAATACATTATTGGCAAATGTATAGTTCAACTCAGCTGTGCCAATTGTTGTCTTTACCATTCCGCTGCGCAGTACAGAGCCATCAGTTGCACCCTTAGCGTTCTCACTATCCATTGTAATGGTGAAAGTGTAATTGCCGGCTACCGTCGCCTTTAGGATTACAGGAGTACCCTTGAGCAGAGTCTCATTCTCAACAGCAACACTATTCAATGAGTAGATTTTATACCCTCCCTTAGTGGTGATGTTGTCAGTTGCAATGTCATACGCAGTAACACCCGCCGGCAATACAACATTGAACGGCAAGCAGAGTGTTGTACCATTCTCGGGAACAGCAACCGTGTATTCTGTTACCTTGGCAAGAGTGAAGGTGGAGAGGTTTTCTTTGTTATAGTTATCGCTACCGAACACAGGACCCCAGTCGTTTACGTAGTTCGTTGTTGCATTGGTTGTTGTAATATTAATGGTGCTCTTGAGTTTGAATACATCTGCAGTTGCAGTCTCCTCGAACAGATATACACCGGCATTGGCTACATCGGTGTCGAATGCCTGAATATTCCATTGATTGTGTACACCGGTTGCTCGCATATAATTTCCTTGTGCCGACAAGTGATAACCGGAGTAATCGTCTTTAGGCACAATTATAAAGAGAGCATCTGCAGCAACCTTTGCTGCAATAGCATTGTTCTGAATTGTTAAATGTTTACTATCGGTATTAGTGGTTGTGGCATCGAACAATCTGAAGCCTGCATAGTTCGCACCGGTCAAGCCGTCAAGTTCATTGGCTGCAGCATAAGCGATAAAGAGAGGAGCACCGTTATAGTTGATGTTGTAAACACCATTGAGGATTTTATTCTTCTTTGCATTGAGTGCTGTGTACAAAGGCTTCAGTTCATCGTATGCAGCCTGCAATTCTGCGGCAGTACCACCGTTGTTGTAGAAGTACAATGCCTCGGCCATTGAGTCGTAAACAATAGCAGTCTCCTCGTTGGTTACACCGGCAAGGTTCTTGTACTTTGGAGCGACCTCGGCTGTAGCAGTAAGGTCGTAGAGGTCAAACTCTGCCATGTGCCAGTATATATGACCGTCCTTATTCTTATTGGTTGTGGTTGCTGTAACCATAAAGCGCAGATAGGTGTATTTATTGCCATCGCCAATAACACCTGATGTCCACTCTGCACCATTTTCAATTGTTCCGCCGTTTGAATTACGAGGCTCAACTGTTGCTATATCGGTGTAGTCTGTTCCGTTATTACTACCCTGAACCTTTATAGTTTTAGGATAATCGCCAAGACCGTCACCGCTGCGTGCCTGATAATGGAAACTAAAGTCTGAAATAGCATTTCCCTCACCCAATTCTATGGTTAGATGGTGGTCGAGCCCATCAGCCGGGGCTGTTGTGCTTTCCCAATTTGAGTGGAAGAATGTATTACCTTGACCATCAAGAAGGTTACCGACATTTCCCTCATCACCCGATTGGGGTGCGTTGCACCATATATAATAGTCGTTACCCTGTGTTGCATTAAGCGCAATCTCTGTTGCCTTGCCTGTGGGGTTAACGCTCACGGCAACCTCCTCGATAAGTGTCTCGGTAAGGTCAATAAGCTCGCCAAGAGCACGAATTTTTTCAGCGTCCTTCTCGCTGGCAAGAGCGTGCAACATTGTACCATCGGGGCTGTAGAATTTGCGGTCGGTAACATAATAATCGCAGCCGGTAGTAACCTTAATGTCAATAAGGTTGGTACAACCCTCGAACGGGTCGGGCACTGGGCCCTCCTTTATTTCCAATGAGGTTATGTTTACGCCTGTCGGCATAAGGGTTGAGAGTTTTGTCACACCACCGGGGCTAAAACTTACAGCACTGCTTGACGACGATGTTCCCTCGGTATTTGTTACGGTTACAATGGCTGTTCCATTACCTTGATTTGCAATAGATACTTTGAAGGTAGAGGTTTTACCAGAAGTAAGGCCTTTGAAATAATTTGTACCATTATCAACATACAAACTACCAAAAAGTACTCTCAAATGCACTGCCCCACCATTATCTGCCGATGTTAGATAGAGCCATTGATTTGTTGTGGCATCTTCGCCACCGGCAAGCAATACATTACCCCATTTGTTATACAAAGAGCCATCCGATTCAAACTCAACATCCAAAGTCCAAACCTTATTGTTTTCCAAAGCATATCCGCCAAGGTCAATAATCTGACTATCGCTTGAATTCATTTTGGTTGTATTGGAAGGTTCAGGAGTAATTGTTCCATTAAATGATGTACAGAACACCACATTGCTGCTTACAGACTCAATGGTTGCGGGCAAGGTAATTGTCCACAAATCCTTGTTGTTTGCAAACAAGCCGTTGTCGAAGCCTATGATTGTACACTGCTCGCCAAGTATTTCCACGGTTTCAGGGATTACAAGGTCGTGGTTACCACTCTGGCGCACCTTGGTAAGGATTACGTTGTCGGGGTAAGAAACCTCAACAAATACAAAGTCGGTGGTATGATCATCTGTTGATTGGTTATGAGTTGTTTGTGACTGATTAAAGCCAGAACCATCGTCATTTATAACAAAGAACCTACTATCAGCAACCGAATAGATGGTGATACCCTCGTAACATGTTGTGCCTGTTCCGAGAGTGAAATTATAGGGCGAAGCAGCTGTGGCCTTGTGAGCAAGGTATTTTGTGGGGTCGCCTACATTCTGGAATGTGTAGTTCTCGCCATCGACACTGCAAGTCCACAAATAGCTATCGTCTCCGGCTGCAGTGTTCAACGAGAGTGTACCGCTGTTGTTATAGAGGTAACGGTTAACGTAATCGCCATCGTTTGTCGGGCGTGTAGGAGCATATATATAATATGTCTTGCCGTTCTCAGGCTTAACGCCACTTGCAAGCTTGTTTGTTACCATTGAGCCCGGTTCAGTGCGGTACTCTATCTGCCAGCCGTCAATCTCAAGGAAGCGGCGGAACTTGGCTGTGTAGGTAGCGTCCTCACGGGCATACATTGTGTGCTCCAAGTTCTCTGTTACCAAACGGCCATAGTGGTCGTACCAGCCAAGGAATTCGGTATCTTCGCTCGCCTTTGTAGCACGCAAGTACATTGGGATATTCGCACTTACAACCCACTCAGTGCCTGTTGAGCCGTCGGGGGTCTCATCGGTCCACACCTCAACAGTACCCCAATCGGCGCTGTTGGTCTCTACATTGATTGTAGCGGCCTTATCACTCTTCTCGGTTACATTGATTATAATTTCATAAACAGGGCGGACTGATGGGTCTTTTGCACCTTCGCCAATGTTCCAAGCACTGTCGAAACGCAAACGCATGTGAGTGATACCCAAAGGCATGTTATATGGCAGAAGAACATTTACCTTGTTTGAGCAAACAGCTGTATTCTGTACACCTTTGGTACCTACCTCTTTTAACAGCTCGCCCTCATCGTCAAAATCGCCGTCGGCATTTAGGTCAATATAAGCACGGAAATAACAATGCTTAAAGTTGTCAACGCCTTTATATTCAACATCAAAACTTGCGCCCTGTGGTACATTTATTATCTGTGGAATTGTTGTAAAAATGCTTGTAGGTGCAGATATTGCTTCAAAGATTGTCTCAGCCTCACGATTATAATACGCAAGTGTGAGTTCGGGGATATACTGTTTATTGTTGCTTATATCGTTCATTACAGCAGCCTCGTCCTTGACATTTCCTAGACCATCTACATCGTCGCCACACTCTACCACGCCCCACTTGTCCTGAATGAAGTTGGCGGTGAAAGTAGCCGCATCCTTACCATAGTAGATGAATGGATTGTCGTTGCTGACAACCTCGCCGTTCTTTGTCCAGTTCTCGAAGTTGTAACCGGCGTTTGCAGTTGCAGTAATCTTCACAGCCTCTTGGTTGGTGATTGTGAGCTCGTTTGTACCCTCAATGGCAACCGAACCGTTAGCACCGGCAACGGCTGTTACGGTACGCGCATTGGTAATATCCTCAATGAGTGCGAGGTTGAATGTGATAACTGTGCCGTCGCTGTATGTAACCTTGGCTGTTGTCTTGCCAATGGCTGCATCGGCAGGGATTGTCACATTGTTGCCGTTTGCTGTGAGTGTCTCACCGTTGCCGGCGTTACCGTCGTTGTTAAGGTCAACCCAAACGCTTGAAATTGTAACCTCCTTGCCAATGATGAGAGGAAGTTCAACCTCCTTGCCACGATAAACCTCGGGGATTACGTCGCTCTTTGTTGCGTTGGTTGCAACACCCATTGGGAAGATATAGTTCTTTGTTGCACCCTTTACACGACCGAAGTAGTTGCCGAATGTCTGTGCAGCCTTCTCTGTTGCGGTCATGTCTGTGGGGATAACAATATTTGAGTAGTCGCCGGCATAACTGTAAACATCGTTGAAGTCGACAGTCCAGGGATATTCAAAACCGCTGAACCAACCGCCCGATGGCGCGTTACCGTTGTTCTCAAAGAAGTATTTCCAGCGCCAGTAGTGGAAGTCCTTGATAAGGCCTGCCCAGCAACGGTTAGAGTAATCGTGAAGGTCGGTGTTGCCTTTTGACCACACGGTTACTTGTGTGCGGGCGTTCCACTCAAGCCAGTTACGGTCGTTCTCTGTTGTGCCGCTTACCTCGCCGGCAATGTTGCGTGCAAGGCTTGTCCAACGCTCGAGCTTGAAGTTCTCGTCGTATGAGAGCATCTCGTCGAGGTCGAGCATCAACTGCAAGTAGAGCTGATAGAGACGTGTATACTCTGCATTGTCGCCACTTTCGTGTGCTGTCTTGATAAGTGGCAGCAACTGTGCCGCATAGTCAACCATTGCCTGGCGAACAACATCAATAAAGTCATAGTTATAGTTTGCAATACCATCCTCTCCGCCGTTTGCTGTTACAAGGTCTTTGACAGAATAGAGCTGGTCGGCAGCAAGTAGCACATCCTGTGTATCCCAGTAGATAGCCGATGTACTCCAAGACGATACGCTACCGATTGTCCAGTTTGGACGCGCAAGGATAACCGCCTCGGATGTACCCTGCTGGTTCACCCTACAATCCCAAACAGACTTCTTGAGGTTCTTCAAAGCTTCGAGAGCAGCGGGAGCAGTCTTTGAATCTACGCCGTAGCGTGAGTGAGCATACTCGGCCAACCACGCATCAGCGCCCGGGTTACTACTCATCCACGGAAGCTCAAAGAGCATATCATAGAGGATAGGGTTGGTCTCGGTACCCTCGGGGGTAGCACCAATACCCTGACAGTTGTTGTTCTTGGCAAGAGCCTGGAAATAGCCGTCCATTGTGGTCTCCAATCGGCCGTGCAAACCACTGCGGCCACCGAAGTTATGGAGCATACAGTAGATGTATGGACAAGTGTCGTAGTAGTTTGTTCTCCACTTTGCAGCGTTATCAGCATAAATATTGTCGGCAAAGAGGTCGAGACCGATGAAACGGCTTGCGTAACCGGCATTCTTCATTGCGGTGAACGCACCGCTCTGTGGCACACCCAGCCAGTACTGGATAATCCAACTTGGAGATTTTGTTACCTTGTAAGTATCCTTTACACTCTGCTCAACATTGCCGAAATGATTGTCAAGCTCCACCATAATATTGGGGTAGCAAGTCTCGTTGGTCACGCCGCCGGGGAGTGAGCCCTCGTGGAAGGGGTCGATGCTGTAAAGCTCGGACACACCCATCACCTCGTGCAGGTGCTTGTAGTAAACGGCTGCAAAGGTCTGATAGCTTGTTGTGTTGGGCTTCAAGATGTCGGGGCGTGTGTAACCACCTGCCCAAGTACCGTTGTTCACAACATCGCCGCTGCTGAAGCCGTTGATTGAGTAGTTCACAATGCAGTTGGGTACCTGGCCGCTGAAACCGGGGATAACGGGCTGCATACCAAGCTCACGCATACGCTGGAGCATATTGCGGCAGAGCTGCTCCTGACGGGTGTACCACCAGTCGGGGTTACCTTGCATGAACACACCTGTACCCTGTGACTCAATTGTACCACCCCAACCCTCGAGGTTGTTCATTGCAAACCAAGCAATGAAACCCGGGCCTGCAATGTAGGCGTTGATATCATTCTCGCTAACGCCAAGCTCGCGCAGGAACTTGCGTGTAACAACATCCAAGCCCACAAGGTTAAGCGGTGCATTTATGCCATGAAGTGCCATCCAGTCAATCTCCTTCTGCCAACGCTCCCATGTCCAGAAGGCCATTGAGTAGGAGAATGTACATGTATTGAAGTCGTAACGGTATTTTGCACTGCTTACATGCTTGTCCTCACCGACAGGAACAGGGAGGTCAATACTCACAAGGTCGGTTGTGAGGTTGTTCCATGTGAGGTTGATGTGTGCAACGTGGTTCAGATACCAGTTGATACCTGTTGCCACCGACAACTGGTTGTTACCCTTGATACAGGGCTTGCCGTTCTGTGCGGTAATGACGAACACATCCTTGCCACCTTCGGCGAGGTTTGCGTCAATGACAATCTCAAACTTGTTGGCTGCGCCGGAGCCGCCAATGCGGTTCAGCAATCCGGTGATTGCCTGTTCGGGCGTTGCAACCGGCGCCTGTGCAACTGTTGGCTGCACTGTAAACAGCGCAACAAGCAACAGCACTAATGTTAATAGGAAATTCTTTTTCATATTATTGGTTTTTATTTATTTCTTTGTTTTTGAGAAATATTGAGATTCTTGACTTTAGCAATGAAAACTATTTTTGCGCTGTCAAAGTTTCGCTTTCACCTTTCTTACATATTTCCCCAAATGTTATCCCAGTCGCTGCGGAACTCATCGGTTCCCTGGAAACTGAAGTCTCCCCTCTCATCATGATTATCCGGGTCAGAGCCTCCAACAACATCGAGACTTGCCCTGGTCATTATTGCAGGTATTACCACCGATACAACTTCAACCGTTGGTGTATTATATTTCTTTTTCATTTCTGCTGATATTATAGTTTTACTTAACAAGTACTTTCTTGCCGTTAATAATGTAAATACCGGGAGTCTTTATTTCGCTAAGACGGCGACCCTGCAAGTCGTATATAGTCTCTACAAGTTCTGTGCCATCGGTGTTTTCATTCTCAAAAACCTCTTCAACATCTGTTGCTCCACCATTGGCAAATCTCAAAGAGAATGAACTCGGACTTGCGCTTGCTGCCGGCAAAATCATGTATGCCTTATTGGCGCTGCATACAACATAACCGCCATTATCGGTATTGTCATTCTCCGGTTTGACTGTTCCATCTGCTTCAGCCTCTTCATATATCCAGTACATCTTTGATGTTCCCCTATTTGTCTGCAACATGTATATGTTGACATCGCCGGTTTCAACTTCGGCAGTAAATGGGTCGTCGTACTCTCTTGCATTCACAACTTTATAGTAGAGCGAGCCACGTAGATAATTATCGGCTTCACGTACAGCATTAGACTCCCTGTAATAGAACTTCGCTGTTTTCGCAGTCTCGGAAACATCGGTATTCCTTATCACTACAGGAGTTTCAGCAGGCAAGATACGCTCGTTACCAGGTTCACCGTAAGAGGTCATTGAGAAGTACTGGACATTGGCAAGCGGACCATGCTGTACTCCACGGAATGCCTCAACCTCAGCGGGTATCAACGCCGGGAAACCAAGCATAAGTGTCGCATGTCCGGCGCTTGTTGTTGTAACGCTGTAATATACCTTAGATTCGGGATTTTCAATCTCCTCGACAAACCAAGTTGTTTTATCATCGCCGATATTCAAGACTTTAGCATTCGCTTCAAGTCCATCATCGACAGTGAGGTAACCGCTTATATTTATGTAACCACCATATTCATTAATTTTGTCACCGTCGGTGAAGTTGTAGACATAGCAATGCAATGTATATTCACCTGCAGCAACACCCTCTAAGGTGTAAATATTATCTGTGTGGCTGTTACCGGCAGAACCTTTATGGTAATCGCTATAAACGATATTGCCTTCACCATCCTTTAGTTCTACTCCAAGAATATTCTGTTTGTGGTTACCTTTACCATCTACGTGGCGGAATGTAACAATAACATTACCGGCAGTTTGAACAGTAACGTTCTGGTCATGGCTGTAGACCTGCCCTTCAGGACTACCATAGTAATTTGTGAGAACATCGGTAATACCTGTAGATGGTGTCGGGACATGGGTCCAGAATGAGGCATAGTCATCTTTGCTATAGTCTATTCGATAATCACTCATGGCCATATAGTTGTTGCCAACCTTAAAGTATGTTTTGGCTCCAAGCGGTGCAAGCGTTATTGAACCGGCGCCGGTCTCGTTTAGAATTGTAGCATCATTACCAAAGCTTGTAATGTAAGTCTGTGTATGAATGTTCTTAAGTCTAAGACCGTCAAGTGCAAGGAACTCGCCATCGGCCGTACCTTCGAACATCCAAACACCACGGCTATCAAATTCCCTGTCATTGCCATCGCCGGTTGCTACAGTACTCTTGTAGATCTCATTTGTGCTATGTTTTGCACTCTTGTCGACATGAACCATTAGACCTTCATTTGTTTCACCGTCGAGTACAGGGCGTATTGTGTAGAGTTTGCCCGGCTTTGGAGCCTTGTAGTCTGATGGGTCGGGAGAACCGTACTCTTTGATGAGTTCAACCATTGCATTGAAGGTTGCCTCGTTCTTTTCGCCATCACTAAGGGCTGCAAGTTTACTATGAAGTTCATAAAGTTCTTTGTTGTAAATGACACAATTCGCAACATTGTACATATCAAGGAGTTCCTTTATGTTACCTGTAAAGTCGGTTACACGCTCGAACTGCCACGTTGCATAGTTTGATGTACCCATATCCATGAATATGTCATCGTGCTCGCCATCGGAGTTCGCCCAACCCAGTTTGCTGTCATCGGGTTCATCTACCGTGACAGCAAGACCTACATACTCGGTATTTGACGATGGGTGGATGTACCAATCGGCAAAACCTTCAGCATTATTGCTGTGCTTGTTCCACCTCATGGCGCTTACGGCATCGGCTGCCATTTCGCTGATAAACACACCCTTAGGCATATATGCACACAATTGGGTGATATCGGCCATGTTGTCGCAAGGGATGTAATCGCGGCCCTTGTTACAAGCATTAATAATCGTTTGTGTAAGACCTTGTGAGTTAGTCACATATACTTTGAGTCGCTTGTCGGCATAAGAAAGCACAACCTTAAGGTGCGAATATGCGTTCTGTGTGTGTGTGAACACATATATGTCGTTGTTGCCAGAGTCACCGGCCTTAATAACAAGACGACCGTCCTGCTTGAGGAACACCTGGAAACCTGTATCGTAAACAGGGTCGTTACTTTTGGTACCGGTAGCGAGCAGTGATGTTCCCCAACCGTTGGAGAAGGTACCTGTTGTGTTTTCGAACTCGGCAGTAATTTCCCAAGCAATATCATTCTTCAATGGCTTTACACCCGCAATCTGCTGGTTTTGCGTGCCGGAACCTTCGAATTCCGCAACCGTGAAAATGGTATTGTTGTCACTCACCAGAGTGCTGTCGTTTGAAACGCTCTTTTCCTTAAGGTTCTGTGCCATGAAGTTATGTACATGAACCTTGAGGTACTCATCGTTATATCCGCGTGATTCGCCGTTTGACAGGCTGTCGCCCGAGAAATAGAAGAGGTTGGCAAGAGCCGGATTGTCTGTGCTGAGTTTCATCAGGTTATCGGCACCATTATACTTTGCATACAGGGGCTGCCCCTTAAAGTCGGTACCGTAAACGTTCTTTACGTAGTACCATTTTGCCTTGTACTCATCGGGAGTAGCCTTGTCAAGTTCACCTGCAGGTTCTTTAGTGAGCGCAGGGAACTTCTGCATCGCATACTTCAGTTCATGCTCAAGTATGTGGAAAATCTGCGCATAACCTACGAGGACTGTAACACCCGCGGTATTCATTGTGGCATTTGTAGAATTGATTGTCTTGTTTTCAGTGTCATAGGTACCTACAATACCTGTTATATGTTTTATTGCCGAGTTTACCCTGTCCACGTCATAAGTCTCTGTATCACCGAGCATTCTATGAAGTTCTGCCAAAAGGCCTCCTGCAGTTTCCAGGATATTGCTTTTCAGCAATGGTTCTGACTCAGCAGCTTCCACAGCCTCAAATATCCAGGCTGCACCTTCGTTCTCGGCATTGCCAAAGGAAACAATATTGGTGTTGAAATCGCCAACCCATGCGTTGCCGGGGTTATTGCTTGCATCGAGTTTTGTTCCTGAAATTGTAAAGCCTTTATTGTCGCCGGCAACAAGGTTTGGCTGAACGAAATAGAGTTGTCCCGCATCGGTCCACTCAGCGGCTTCCTTGAATTTCTTCGTTGTTATAGCACTGTTAATTAACACATTAGCCTCTTCTTCATCATATTCCTGGCTGTTGGTGAAATAAAAGAGTGTTCTGGCATTATTCTTATCTTCATCGGTATATACAAGGTCGAGGTTCTTGTCACCTTCTGCAAACTTCACATAGACATTTACACCTTCACTTGCCGACACTTGACCACCGCCTTCATCGGTTTCAATGTCAACATTTACATCGGCACGGTGTGGTTTTGACTGTTGCGAAGCAATCTGCTTGTTCTTCGCGTTCTTTATTCGGTAGAGTATAATGTTATCATTAGTTGACTTCACGAACAGATTGTTAACCTGGAAACGCGCTACAAGGGTGTCTCCGCTGCTTATTGAATTTGTATAAATATCAGCATCTATTTCATCACATACTTTTGTATCTGTACCCTTCTTGTAGAAGCCAAGGAACTGGTGGTAAGGGTAGGCTGTAGATACCACAACCGGCAAATCGCTTGCACCGGTAAAAATGCGTGAGAAAGGTATGCCATATACTTTTGTATCATTGCCGAGAGTGAGTTTTGCGTTGCGTGTTGCAAGTTCGCTGGCAATAATGGTTATCTGCTTTTCTGTGCCGGTTAACTCTACGGGTAGGAAGACAAAATCGGTACAGTTGAGAGTCTTCTTCTGGTTCTGCACCCAACCGATATCGGGAACCCAATCGGTACCGTCGTTGAGCAATGTGAGGTATTTATTGTTATTGTCTACCAAGGGCACACCATGACGCTGCGTGTAGTTGGTGCTGAACTGCCACTCGTACGGAGTATCGCTCACTGCGCCATTGGCAAGGTATTTGGTAGGATACTTCACGTTGCGGAGCACAATCTTGCCGGAACTTGTCTCCTCGCAGTACCACTCGAAAGCACCGGCGTTCTCGCCTGCTGCATGGTATCTCGTATTTGCCACAAGGCTGTATACATCATCGGCTACAGCAATGCTGATATCACGGTTCACATATGCAGGGTTATCGACATCGTCAGCAGTGTCATCGTTGTATGCATCGGCATAAATGCGGTACTTGTTACCGGGAATAGGGACACCGGAGAGGAGTTTCACCGCTGAAACAGTCATGTTATACTCCTCTATCTTTTCTTTCAGTTCAGCCTCTGTAGCAACAATTGGCAATGAAGAGTCGAAATATTGAATTCCACTATTGATGACATCGTTATCGGGAAGCACATAGAGTTCGGCAAGCCCCATACAGGTCATATTTTTTTCCATTGCCGATGTTTTGGTTGCCACGATTCTTATTTTCTTAATAGCTGAGCCTCCTAATTCGCTGCTTGTAAACAGTCTGTTATAGCTGACAGTGCTGCCAAGGGTTGTTTCGTATGTACCTTTTGAAGTGAAGTTTGTACCGTCGGTCGATACTTGAAGTTCATATTCAGTAAGTACATCTATGTTATTGGCTCTGCGCTGCATATAAATCCTGAAAGAGGTGATATCAGCGGCTTCCAAGTCAATTTCAAAAGCGTGACCCGGTGTAGTATTTTCCCCGTCCGTGGCAGCAAATGTGTTGTTGTCGCCATCGAGAAGAGGTGCAGCAGTTGTGAGAGCATCGCCAAAATTTATCGCTGTACCATCGGAAAGTACAGGTTTAATCTGCGATGCGTCCTTTATGTAACCATAAATCTGCTGTGCCGAATAGAGGTCGCAACGGCTGAAGACGTGTAGGTCGGTAATATCAAAAGAACCAACAGAGGTAACCTCGTCGGTATCATAGAAAGCAAAAGGGTGGCCGGATTCCAATTGAATGAAACTGTCCTTATTACCGCTCCAATATTCCGTTTTGTCCTCGCTGCAGATGATGAATACCTTGTTATCGTTAAATTTAATCTGGTTCTCGGGGATAACAGTGTAATCGGGGTGCTCGGAACGTACAAAAGCCTGCTTTATACCATTGTTCTCATTGAGACGAACTACACCATTCCCGTCCACCGAGTATTCCGAAACAATAGTATCCTTTTGATTGATGACAGTTTGATAATTTGTCGCCTCGTCCCATGTATATAAACAAAGTTTTACAGGTGTTGTACTGGGATTACCTTTGGCATCGACATAAACACCCTTTTCAGACTTAATGTAGAAGGTATTGGCATTATCGTCGCCTGCATCCTCAAGAGTAAAGACAAAACAGTCGTTGTAGATAAATATACCACTGTCCTTTGACTTCCACAACCCCAAACCGTTGTTGTCATTGTTGTACAAGAAACCTGTATAGTCGTCGGTTCCGTTAAAAGCCGTGTTGTAAATCATGTACTTTGTACCGTCGGTCTTCAGTTCAGTAACACGATGTTTCGAGGCGTAACTGTACCTTGCCTTGTAGTACTTGTCGGCAAATGCCGTCGTTGTTCCAAGCATGAGGAACAACAGGCATAACAAAAATCCTTTAGTCTTCATTTGTATTTAGTTATTTTTCAGTCAATTATGAAAATACTTTACACCTTGGCGAATACCGCCAAAACCGTAGGGTGTAAAACACGATAATTTAAGCAAAATTATCATTTATTATATAAAATGCAAACAGAAAGGCCATTTTTAACAAAACAAAGTACAACAAACAGTACAAACGTGGTTCGCAGGGAGCAAAACATATAAAAAAACGGAGCAAAACAACTAAAAAGCAGAACTACAAATGCGCATAACATTTTATATCAAAAAATTATCGATAATTTGCAGAAATATTTACAAAATTATGACATTACCTCAAAAATATTATCCTTTATTTACAAAGGAACCCGGGTTCTCTGTTTTACAAACGAGAAGGAATCCCCTATGCAGTTTAGGAATTTCCCCTTCTACGATTAGGGAATAAACATTGCAAGGGGGTTTTTATGCCCATATCTTTGCGACAGAAGAAGAGAGGAAATCTCTCATGATAAAGTGAATTCAAGAACAGGTTTAACCATTTAAAGATTACGACTATGAAGAAGATGATTGTTATTGCAGCGTTGATAGGCGGAATGCTTATGCCTGCACAGATTATGGCTCAGAGGAACAACCGCAACGAGAAGCCAAGAATTGAGAACAGAGGCGGCCGCAAGGAGTACAAGGACAAGAAGGGCGGCAAGAAGGATATGAACTTTGGCAAACCGGGCAAAGGCAACAGACCGGGCAGATACAAATATAACAGGCCTGCACCTCCACCGGTAGTGGTAGTCAACCGCCCTGCACCCCGTCCATGCCCTCCCCCACCACCTCCTGCACCATGCAGATATTACTGTAACGATGTTGTTGGCGCAGCGGCAACTGTAGTAGGCCTCGCAGCGCTGGTTGCACTGATAGCGGACTGAAAACAGACACAAAAAAGCAGCACTCTTTTCATATAATGTTTTTGGGTTAAATATATAATAGGTTTTTTAGGTTTTTCAAACAAGAGTGCTGCTTTACATACTGACAACTGATTAGATAAGAGAGAGAGGAGAACACCGGCTTAAAATGTTCTCCTCTCTCATTTTCCTGCAACACAGGCAATGGATAATACAATTCATTTGTTGGTTTATTCAAGGGAAAGCAATCCCCATGGAAAAATTTCCACGTTGCAAAGATATCACGTACCCCGGAACCGCACAATAACCAGATGTTGTGATTTTGTACAAGAGCGGTAACAAAATCTATCTACTTTCATAATTCAGGTTGTGCAGTAGTCAAAAATAATTAGAAATATCTTCTATTTTATAAAAAACAACTATTGACACTAATGTAAAAGTAGACTATTTTTGCAAGCAAAAATAACAGCGGCGAAGATTCAAAATGAAACTATCGGAACTGAAAAACGGTGAAACAGCGGTCATTGTACGTTTGTCGGGGCATGGAGGATTCCGCAAACGCATAATGGAAATGGGCTTCATACGCGGTGAGAAGGTGAAATCGGTACTCGACTCACCCATGCACGACCCTGTGAAGTACCATGTGATGGGATACGATGTACTCCTGCGCCGCAGCGAAGCGGCAATGATTGAAGTGCTGCCCGAGGAGGAGGCAAAGAAGGAACTCACTCCTGCCCCCACATATACCGGCCGCTCGATATACGACACATGCAGCGGCAACAACTGCGTGAGTTGCACTTTGCGCAAAGTATCGACACACAGGAAGAATGTTATAAACGTTGCGCTCGTGGGGAACCCCAACAGCGGCAAGACATCCATATTCAACGCCCTTGCCAACCAGAACGAGCATGTGGGCAACTACAGCGGCGTGACCGTAGACGCCAAATGCGGCAGTTTCAACTATAAGGGTTACCGCATTAACCTCACCGACCTGCCCGGCACATACTCCATTGCGGCTTATACGCCCGAAGAGATTTATGTGCGCCGCCACCTCTTTGAGCAGATACCCGACGTAATCATAAACTCGGTAGTAGCGTCGAACCTTGAACGCAACCTTTACCTCACCACAGAACTCATTGACATGAACCTGCGCACCGTGGTGGCATTGAACATGTATGACGAACTGCTTGCCCAAGGTGCCGAACTTGATTATGAACACCTGGGGGCCATGATGGGTATACCAATGATTCCCACAGTTGCAAAAAACAGCAAAGGACTGGACAAACTGCTCGACACAATAATAGAACTGTTCGAGGGCAACAACAAGACAATCAGACACATACACATAAACTACGGAAACATAATCGAGGAGCAGATTGCCCCTCTCTCGGCCGAAATACACAAAGCCGAAGACCTGCCCCAGCAGTTCTCGGTACGTTACTGGGCCCTGAAGTTACTTGAGGGTGACAAGGAGGTTGCCGAAGAGTTGAAGGGTTGCATGGAACTTCCCCGGTGGCAACACATTGCCGCAAACAGCGCAAAGAAGATACAGGCACAGATTGGTGTCGATGTGGAAACAGCCATGAGCGGTGCAAAATATGGTTTCATAAACGGTGCATTGCAGGAGACATATAAGGCCGGGGACAAGGACACGCAGAGAAAGACGCGCCGCATTGACCGCCTTGTAGCCAACCGCTGGTTGGGCTTCCCCATATTCATTCTGGTAATGTGGGTAATGTTCAGTTCGGTATTCCTGCTTGGCGCATACCCGCAGGAGTGGATTGACAATCTCTTCGGTTGGCTTGGCGAACAGGCTTGCAACCTTATCCCTGCCGGTGCAATACAGGACCTTGTAGTCAACGGTATAATAGGAGGAGTGGGCAGCGTTGCGGTATTCATTCCGCAGATACTTATTCTGTACCTGTTTATCTCACTGATGGAGGATTCGGGGTACATGGCACGCGCAGCGTTCATAATGGACCGCCTTATGCACAAGATGGGCCTGCACGGCAAGTCATTCATTCCCATGCTAATGGGGTTCGGGTGCAACGTTCCTGCCATAATGGCCACGCGCACAATTGAGAGCCGCAGCAGCCGCATAATCACAATACTTGTGACACCGTTCATGTCGTGCAGCGCACGCCTGCCGGTAATGGTTCTTTTTGCCGGCGCATTCTTCCCAAAGCATGCGGCACTGGTGCTCATTGGGTTGTACATGCTTGGCATTGGTGTTGCGATACTCACCGCGCGCCTGCTGAGGTTTGCAAAGTTCCAGAAGGATGAGACTCCTTTTGTAATGGAACTGCCGCCCTACCGCCTGCCTACACTGCGCGCCACATTGCGCCACATGTGGGAAAAGTGTGCACAGTATATAAAGAAGATTGGCACCGTGATACTGCTGTCCACTGTTGTAATATGGTTCCTGAGTTATTACCCAAGACCGAAGGAGAGTACAGAGTACAGAGTACAGAGTACAGAGCAAAGAGAAAAGAGCAAAGAGTACAGAGAACAGAGAACAGAGTACAGAGAACAGAGCAAAGAGCAAAGAGAAGAGGGTGGCATAAACGAGGAGTCGTTCATTGCTATGTTGGGGCATGCTATTGAGCCTGTGCTTGCACCGCTTGGACAGAACTGGCGTTCGAGCATTGCACTCATAACAAGCATACCGGCCAAGGAACTTGTTGTGAGTACGTTGGGAGTATTGTACAGCAGCGATTCCGAAGAGAGCATACAACAGGACCTGTGCAGTTCGGGCGACTTCACGCCCCGCTCGGCAGCGGCGTTCATGGTGTTCATCCTGCTATTCTTCCCATGCATTGCCACAATAGCGGCAATTGCAGACGAGACCGGGAGCAAGCGATGGGCAGCGTTCTCCATTGTATACAACACCGCAGTGGCGTGGTTGGCGGGATTCCTTGTATATATAATAGGAGGATTGTTTTGATTGGAATTTACTGAACAACTATAAAAAAGGAAAAGAGATGAACAATAAAGAGACATTTTACACAAAAAGGATGAAGGTGGCCGACTTGCTTGCCAATGACGGCGCATTGCTGTCGATACTGCAACGCCTTGACATAAAGTTGGGATTCGGCGAAGCGACTGTTGAGGAATTGTGCGCAAAGTACGGCATTTCGGCCGAACTGTTCCTCATCATATGCAACATATACTCGTTCTGCGAATACCGCCCCGAAATCGAGCGCCTGGGCGAAAACGACATAAAGAGCATAACAACCTATCTGCGCGCTTCGCACCGCTTTTATACCGGAGTATGTTTCCCGGCAATACACGAGAATGTACACAGATTGGTAAAAGAGATTGATGAGACAAGCCGACGCCTTATAGACAAATTCTATGACGACTACGACAATGAGGTGAGCGGACACTTCCGCTATGAGGAGGAGGTCGTATTCCCCTACATCGAGGCACTCATCGCCAGCAACGGGAACTGTGAAAGCAAATACAGCATAAGCCAGTTCGAGCACAACCACAGCAACATCAACGAAAAACTGAACGACCTCAAGAACATTATCATAAAGTACTTGGGCGAAGAGTTCTCGTTGCCGGTGCGCTTTGAACTGCTGAACAATATTTATAGTGTGGAAAAAGACCTTCGCAAACACTCGATGATTGAGGACAGGTTGCTTGTTCCACTGGTAGAGAAACTGGAAAAGAACCATGAGTAGAGAGGGCAAATACAAGATAGTGCTCATTGAGCCATCGGAGATTGTCGCTGCCGGCATTACAGCAATAATCGAGAGGAACCCGGAATTCACCGTGGCAAAGACTCTCGGCAACATAACCTATTTCAACAGCACAGCAAGCGACGCCGACATAATAATAGTGAACCCTGCCGTCATCGACTACAACGACAGGCTCGACGTGCGTTCATGCCTGGGTGCCGGGGAGGCAGCCATCGTTGCCCTCACGCACATAAGCCTCGAGGATAATGTAATGCGGCAATACAACGAATGCATAGGCATTTATGACAACAGCGCACGTATAATACAGAAACTCAAGAATGCAATTGAGGAGAACGCACAGACACCGAAGAGCGACATAAACGAACTCTCGAGCCGTGAGCGTGACATTCTTGCAGCCGTGGCAAAGGGACTCACGAACAAAGAGATTGCCGACGAGTTCAACATATCGATATATACTGTAATTTCGCACCGGCGCAACATTTCGCAGAAATTGGGTATAAACAGTATCCCGGGTCTCACGGTCTATGCTATCATGAACAAACTGGTGGACATGTCCGATTTCGGATAAAACATTCAAACAGATATGGCAGAGGAACTGCACATAGCCCGGGGAAGCAAAGAGGAGAAATACGCACTGCTATACAAGCAGATTGCTGCACTGTTACAGGACGAGAAGGACCCGATTGCCAATATGGCAAATGTAGCGGCAATGATTCACCACACCTTCGGGTTCTGGTGGACAGGATTCTACCGCGTCGTTGGCGACAGACTTATACTGGGACCATTTCAGGGACCGTTGGCATGCAGCCGCATTGCATACGGGCGCGGAGTGTGCGGCACGGCATGGAAAGAACATGCCACACAGGTTGTGCCCGATGTGGATGAGTTCCCGGGACACATTGCATGCAGCAGTGCCTCAAAAAGCGAAATTGTTGTGCCCATAGTAAAGGATGGTGAGGTCACGGCAGTGCTTGACATCGACAGTGAAAGGTTTGCCACGTTCGACAGCACCGACAAGAAGTGGCTTGAAAGGATTGTGAAACTATTATAACTGCACCACTCTCACTTCAAAGTCTTGTAGTGCAGTATATGAGCACTCACGCCAACGGCTATGGCAATGAACATCACGCGCATCCACCACACACCGGCAACAAACACCGCGCAATAGAGCAATGTAATCCACACCAGGCTCACCGATACAATCTTTACCCTGAGGGGAATTGCCTTGTGCTCCTGAAAGTTCTTTATATACGGCCCAAGGTGCTTGTGCGACATGAGCCAATTGTATAACCGCTGCGAACTGCGCAGATAGAGAGCAGCCGAGAGAAGCAGGAACGGCGTGGTTGGCAGCACCGGCAAAAATATTCCCAGCACACCCAACAGCAGCGACAAACTACCCAAAAACACAAGCAGATACTTCATTTTCCTTTTTTTGCATGCGAAGATAAGAAAAATATCGGCGCAAAAGAGAATTAGCATGCAATGCCGACGAAAAAAAAAAAGCCGAAATGTATTTTGTTTTTCATTTTTTTCGTATATTGCACATGACATACTAAGGAGTTGCTCAAACAACTTCCAAACCATAATCTTTAACATCTACCACTATGAAAAAGATCATGTTCCTTTTAGCCGCAGTGCTTTTCGGTTTTGCAGCAGCAAGTGCACAACAGAACAACGAAGATTTAAAGATTAAACCGCTCTTGGGAGTATGGCAGTATGTAGAGGAAGCCGCAATGCCTGACGGGCAGACGGCCTACATTGGGAAACAGATTTACAAAACCATCACAAGCGACAAGAAATACTACGTTATTGCCGGCGTGAACGTTCCCGTAAAGCCGCACGAGAGTCAGGAGGCCCAAACAAGCACACTCACTTTTGTGACACAGGAAGGAGATATAGTCCTTGGCAGTGACAACAGTTATCTTGAGTACATAAACAATCACTACCTTGACAAGAACCTCAACAATACGATATCACAGTTGCGTTACAGGTTCAACGAAGACAACCCCAACGTACTGTACCTTGAATACAACCTTGGCGGAGCCGATGAGAACTGGGTAAGCGAGGTATGGCTCAGGGTAATGCCATTCGGAGCGAAATAACAAGAAAACAACAAGAGGGCGACTTAAGCCGCCCTCTTGTTGTGAAAGTGAATAAAAAGATGAGATTCAAGGGCTTGAGAAGAGTTAAAAACCGGAGTTTACTTAGGTGTAAATGAGGATTTTAAGACAAGCGTAACGCAGAAAATCACTTTTTAGTCACTTTCTTTGACTACACAAAGTGACCCAAAGTCATTTCATCCGTTTTTCTCAATGACAATCCTATAGGAATCGGGCTTGACATTCCAATTCTTTTCCTTACCGAACGGACTTTCTATAATGGAGATTATGCCATCGTGAAATATTGCAAAATCATATTGCTCGCAATGTTCCCTGGCAAAGTCATATTCATGACCTGACATTATTATTGAATCCCCATTCATTGCCTTGACTTCGAGATACCTTGTATCAGAAGTCCCTTTCTTGCGATAGGAGATGTCGTAGTGCAAAGAGTCATCACCACCCTCTTTGTTGAGGATAGTTGACCAGGCATGCACATCTTCGTAATTCGGATTATTCAACATTGCCTCATATGTTGCCAGTTCGGCATTCTTGCCACTGCGATATTTCTCACTATCAGACAGATAACCGCCGTGCTGCTTCCCTTTTCGCTTAGGCGTATTCTTTTTAGAGTTGTCATTTTTATATGTACTACGCCAATTTTCAGGATAATCAATCTTTACGCCAGCAACACTGCTCACTGTAGTTTGAATATTGGGAATAACCTGTTCTTGACCTTTATCGATAAGCTTTTTAAACAGTTCTTCAAGACCTCTAAATTTAGCAACAAGCGCAGTTGTCTGGTCAAGGTTGCCTTCCGAGAGATGATATTCAGTGAGAATTTTCTCATATTCCGGCAAAATCGTTTTCGGGCAGGGGTTTTCACAAGACCGGGGTACCTCTAATCCAGAAGCATTTATACGGAATTTAGTTTCTATTATTTCATTCATTAGCTGTTTCAAATCAGTTTCAGCGACATATTTTTTCTTGATACCATCAGCGACAGTTTCATAAAACGGCCCGCAAAACTCTTGACAATTGCTCTGATAATTTTCTATATATTTCAGAGCATTTTCCGGTTCGCGAGCAACACTCTCAGAGCATTGTTTATACAACAATGACCTGTAGTTCTCAAAATATCTGTTACGGATAGTTGAAAAATACTCCATGTAATATGCCTTAAGGCCATCGCAACCAAAGAATTCTATCATCTCATCACGATGTCCGTTCATGCTTTCTATGAGCCGGTATTGCTCACAAGGCTTAAGGTCGGCAATTCCTGTATAGTTGTCGGGCAATACAACGCATTTAAAGCGCTCCCTGATATAACTCACGTAACGGTTTGAGTCCATGATATATTCAGACAACTTCGATATATCAACTACAGATTTGGAAAGTTCCCCGTACTTTTCCCAGAAGAGGCGTTCTGTTTCGTTGAGCCCCAGACTCTTCAGGACCTTTTCCCAGGCTTCCGGTGTTACATCCTTTTTCACAATATACTCAAGATACTGAGGATTATTGGAGATTACACTCCTGAAATAGTTAGACATGGTACTGCTTGTCACTTTCAGTTCCATACATAATACCTCTTTGATATTCTCACAGAATACAGGGTCATCGGCTATGGCCTTGGCACAGTTCTTGTAATTTGAACATATATGGTACTCGTTATTGCAAGAAACCATGAGGTCCCCATCTTTCATATCCACTGGAGCCTTGTCATTAAAGGAATATTTTGCAGAATAATACACATGTAGTCTTTGGCCAAGGCTCTTCAATCCAGAAACAAATTGTTTAATGCTATCGTCATCTTTTACATCATCGCCAATCCTGTATGCCAAAAGATATTTGACCCTATCGGCAAGAAAAATACTCAACTCATCGGCAAGATCCTTGTTCTCTTCTTTTGGTTCTTGAAAAGATATCTTAATATCTTTTGCCAAATTCACACCAAAAATCTTTTTCACCGAATCTTCGCCCACACGACTGCCAATCTCCAATTTCGGCAAATTGGACAAGATAGCCTTTGGCAATTGGTCATTATCCCAATAATATACTTCATGAACCGGACACCATTGCAATCTTCCATCCTTCCTTGCCCAAACCTCGGTTATTGCCTTTCTTTTATCTTTTAGGACATCATCGCTCGCATTCTTGCTTATTATGGCTTTCCTTAAATCCCTGTACCTTTTCTGTACGCCGATACTATCGCCTTCTTCGGCAAGAAGACTATACAGGTTCTCGATTGGAAAATCATAAATGTTTGTGTGTGCCCCCAGAGCCACCAACATGGAATCTATTTGTACAGTATCACCATTCAGTTTACCGTAATCGACACCACCGCTGAACAAAGAGGAACGGAGTACCATGTTCTGAATAGGCTTGAACATGTCATATTCCCTTAAACAATATGCCGAATAACTATATTGTACAGTTTCGGATTTTATTTTACGAAAGAACAGGGATATATTTTTATCCAGAATATTATCCAAGACCCTTTTATCATTCAACATCAATTCTAAAGCCTCGCAGAGTTCAAAATTATTCAAAAATTCTTTACAAGGCACGAATGAATAATTATACTGTTTATTGAGATTGCCATCGCCAAAATTGTCGCAGTAGTAATTATCTATTTGAGTTATATTATTCCTATCCCTGACTGCATTAAAATAGCATTCTTCGGTTCCATAGTATATGTGTTCCGACGGTACTCTGCACGACACACCGAGTACGTTATGTATGAAATCCGCAACATCCGCAACATCCGCATCATTTTCAGCGCCCAGTTTCTCACGCCATTCTGCCATATCGCCATATAACCACCACTCATCATCTATTTTTTCAGCCAAATCTTTCGGGAAACCGGGTTCAAAAAGCAGTTTGCATGCATATCGCTTTTCATCACGCCGATTCATAAGTTGCAGGTCCGACGAGAAGGGAGTGGAATCCTTCGTCGGGTTCGTGTATTCCCATTTAAGCACTTCATACATGTCATCAACATTATTCATGTCGTTTTTCGACCATGTCTCAATTTTCTTACGGATAGCCGTATGGTCACCATCCCTGACTGTTGTTATATTCTGCAGCCTTCTTGTTACTTCGCGAACACCGGCAACTTGCCATTTTTCGCGAAGTTCTTCTATAAGTTCCTTGTCTACAGAACGTATGTTCAAACAAACTGGTAGAACCGTATTGTCTTTTATACTCAACACATAGGCCGGATTTGTGTCATCGGCGGGTATAATGTTACCGTCAGCGTCGACAAGAATATCAAGACGCGTTTCTGCGCCACGATACCATGAGACCATGACGTCTATAAGTTCCGCCCTTACCGGAATATCCATTTTTTTACGGGCGATAATATTTATATCTTTGGCAACATCTGCGATTTCTTTTTTGGGAAGTAAATCAAAAAGACTCTTACCCTGCGAAAACACCTTATCGGCATTTGCTATAAGATGACAATACATTGCTGTCTTTTCTGCAAAAGCAGAATTTTTGGCCAGCCATTCGGCACATTTTTCATTAAGCCATAATGCATTATCCAAAGTTTTATATTCGCCACTGATTGTAGGAAATATAGCAGCCGTCCCTATTTTCTCCTTAATAGAATCCAACAATGGTTGCATTCTTCCCGCTTCAATGTCTGCTTTCGGCAAGTTCAATATTTCGAATGGTTTCCAGCACACATTTCCATCTGTAAGTTTTTCTTTGGCAATATAACATGATAATTTAAGCGCCACTTCACCCAAACGTTGTAACACCTCTTTATTTTGTTCTGAATCGACAAGGTAATTTCGAGAAGCGTCAAGTTCGAAAGTTCCATGATATATAGCCGGAACATCCAAGCACACTCTGGTTGGGAAGTATGAATACAGGACACGAGGTTGTTTAATGGAATCAAGCGGGTATGCAGGGTATGCAGCACCTACTTCATAAGCAAAAGTAGAAGTAGAAGTGGAAGCAGCACTGCAAACTATAAATTCAATCTTTTTGTCACGGCCTGCATTACTATCGTAGATTGTTATTTTTTTTACTCCATCGCCTTGGTCAACACACTCTTCAACTTTTATATTACGTTCCTCACCGTTAGGGAGTTTAATGCCTATCTTTTTTATATTTCTCAAGAAAAGCAAGACCGAACAAGGCAGAGTCCGCAACTTCTCTGCAATATCGTTTTGCACTTCATCGCTGCTGCAACGTACTTCTATGTCTGTTGTACAGTCTCCGTTCTCATTAAAACAGTTCTGTTTAGTAATGTCGTCATTATCAACAGCGGGAATAGACAGAATTGGCAATGGTAACCCGCCACGCTCGTTTTCGAATTGGTCATACTCATTTTTAAACATACGTTTTTTCAATTCGTCCCAAGCTTTTTGGGCAATCTCTTGGCTGAAGGAGCACTTTACACCGTTGGAATGAATTATTATTTCATTACTCCAGTTAAGCAACGAACGAAAACCAAGTCCTTTGTTTCCAATGGGTTTTATTGAAGTATTCTTATTTTTAGGAGAAAGGAATGAACGCATAATTGACAACAGGCCACCTTCCGTAAATGGTCTTTCACCCCAATTCTTTATGTGGAAAGAGCCATCATCGGTTAATTGAAGCTCTATTTTAGGAGAACCTTCATCATCGGCATTCTGAATCATCTCATACAATTCACGCCCCGAATATTCCTGCTTCATGTCAAGTTCTATCTTCTTGTCCTGACGTATGCGGGAACTGACAAAAGACAATTGCTCCTTGTATTCCCGCTCATTGATTGTCAGACATTGACTATCTATTGTAATAAAATCTCCATTCATAGTTTGCAATATGTTTATGCCCTGACCCTATTTACTAAAATATACATTTCTCAAAATTAATATTATTCTTGATAAATGACAAATATAGTGACATATGAATCCGCGCAAATGAATCTGCGAAGTGAGCGAGATAAGCAAAGTTCACTTTGGCATTTCGTAGCGAGCACAGGATATACTCGAGAACCTCAAATATATGAACCAGTGAGCAAGATAGACAAAGTTTACTTTGGACCCTTCAACTGACGCCTCGGACGTCGACCGTTGGTTCCGTTCCGACGGATGACAGGTTCGCGCAATGTTCGCGCTAATCAATTAGACAACAAAATCAACTTTCACAATAAAAAAAAATCGAAATATTTTGTAGATTTGAAAAATAGTACTACCTTTGCACCCGTTAAGCGAAACACAATGCGGAAATTTCGTGCTAGCGAGTGGGAAAGTTTACTTTCACGCAACGAGCGAAGCCGAAAATGCCAAGTTTCGCAGAAACGCGGAAATAGCTCAGTTGGTAGAGCACAACCTTGCCGCAAAAAAATAAGGTTTACAACCTTGGCAAGGGAACGTAATACTAAAGAGAAAATTCGCAGAAAAACGCGGACTTTTCGTGCAAGCGAGTGGGAAAGTTTACTTTCACACAACGAGCGAAGCCGAAAATGCCAAGTTTCGTAGAAACGCGGAAATAGCTCAGTTGGTAGAGCACAACCTTGCCAAGGTTGGGGTCGCGAGTTCGAGCCTCGTTTTCCGCTCTTTAGTTAAGACAGCAAATGCTGTCTTTTTTCTTATTTAACAACAATTGCAGATTACAAAGGGCACAGTCCATTGGACTGGGATCGCGAGTTCTTTCGGCTCGACGTAAAAAGTTGAGGCTGCTTCTTATGACGACATGGGAGTAAACATCTGTCGTGTATTTTCAAACACAACTTACCCTTAGCCTGTTATCTTGTATTCTTTTTGTAGTCGTTCTATCATGTTCTTTCATCGCGTGAAAGAACATGAAAGCAAGAGTTGAAGAAAAATACAAGTAAACAATTAAGGTTGATGACTGCCGTAGAATATTAGACGAGCAAAAGCGAGCAATAACCTCTAAACAGCATTCCTTGACAATCATACAAATCTATTTTGATTTTTGGGAATAAGGTACTGCCCCCTAGACTTTGCAGGTGAGGCCAGGTGAGCCAAGAAGAGCGGCTCAACGTAAAAAGTTGAGGGGTAAAAAATAAATGTTTATTTTTGCTGTCAATAAAATTCAAAGACTATGCAAAAAGACGGCTACTCCCTTCTGCTTCCCAGCGGTACACTTGATTATTTTGATGTTATAAACGTTGTTGAGGACTCTACTCAAATAGTAATATACCTTGAAGAAAAGAATGTCGTCCCTGTCGAGTA